>JAEYNI010000309.1 GCA_023412635.1 Bacillota bacterium | reverse complement strand
CAGAGGATACAATCATTGAGAAAACCCGTTTCCTTCTGACTGACGCCATTCAAAGACAGTTGGTTTCCGATGTCCCCCTATGCACCTTCTTATCGGGAGGCCTTGATTCGTCAATTGTAACCTCCGTGGCAAAAGAGGACAAGAAAAACGGAGACTTACTTTCAACTTATTCATTTGAATATGAGGGAAATCAGCAGCATTTCGAAGCAACCTCTTTTCAACCCGAAAGCGATGACGCTTATGCAGCCTGGCTCTCAAAATATTTAAGAACCGATCATACCATTCTCACAGTGAGCCAACAAAAAATTGCAGATTTGCTTACAGATGCAGTTAAATACAGAGATTACCCCGGCATGGCAGATATTGATTCTTCACTTTTATATTACTGCAGTCAAGTTAAGAACAGGCATACAGTTGCCCTAAGCGGTGAGTGTGCTGATGAAATTTTTGGAGGCTATCCATGGTTTTACAAACCTGAAATGCTTCAGAGGGACTTCTTCCCATGGATACATGATCCTGAGTCAAGGGTATTTCTGTTTAACTCGGACTTTGCAAAACCCAGGGAAGGCTTCGAGTTTGTAAAACAAATGTATCTGGACAGTAAAAATGCCTGCCCGCTGGCCGGCAATGATTCAGAAGAAATGAAGGCCAGCAGGATAGCTACCTGGCTGTCGGTCAACTGGTTTATGGTCAGCCTTTTGGAGCGCAAGGACAGGATGTCGATGGCCAGCGGACTTGAGGTGAGAGTGCCCTTCTCCGACCACAGAATTTTAGAATACGTATATAATGTACCTTGGAGTATAAAATTCAAAAACAAGGTTGAAAAATCACTGCTTAGAAAGGCTATGGCCGATTATCTGCCGGATAAAATTCTAAACAGGAAAAAGAGTCCCTACCCAAAGACTCACAACCCGGAATATGAAAGAATTGTCACAGAACTGTTTGAAAATGTTATTGCTGATTCCAATTCAGTACTAAAGGATATTTTACATCAGGATGCACTTACCTTACTTCGTTCGGGTAGTAATATAACCTGGTTCGGGCAGCTTATGGGCCGTCCGCAGCTGATAGCCTGGCTGATACAATTGGATTACTGGTTTAGAGAGTATAATGTGAAGTTGGTTTAGAAATTAATCAGTGGAATAGTGTTCGAACTGTTTACGGTGCTTGAATAAAATGCTAAGAAAATAAAGTTACGACTACACAGCACTACCAAGCTCGGTAGTGCTGCGTATGTCATACCGGAGTCTGGTCCGAGGTCCTTTTATGTTTCCTAATAACTCTTACACTGGCATAGGCAAAGGCACACAATCCAAACAATATAAGTGCTATCCCCAGGTAAATATCGAATGCCCATGGTCCAATACGGGGCTTTCTTGTTAACGTAGAATAAATCATGTATCCCCCGTTAATAGCATATATCAAAAACCCTGCTGTATTCATTGCCAGGACTGTTGTTTTTTAACATTTAAATTCTCCAATTAATTGATATATGATTACTTACATCACGGTAATTATTCTTGATATTTACTAGGTCATCCGTCATTCTATCAATACCCGATTATTCATTTGGCTTACTTAACAATATGTATTTTAAATCGTCAAAGGTCATCTTCAGTTGCTCGGAATAAAACTTATCTTGAGCTACAAACTTAAACCCACATTTTTCAATAACTCTTCTGGATTGATTATTCGATAAAAAATGACCGATAGTCAGAGCATCCAATTTTAATTTGTCAAAACAGAACCTAATCACCGCACTAACTGCTTCAGGCATCAATCCCTTTCCCCAATACGCTTTAGATAAAACATATCCCATTTCTTTAATCTTTAAATGTGAATAGTTACTATCATCATCAGCCCATGAATTGTGCAATCCTAACGAGCCGATTACTTTATTGTTTTCCTTATACGTTATTGCAAATATATTCTTACCCAATATAAATGAATTTAGAATTTTCCTGGAAACATCAATGGAATCGTGATGCTTCCATCCCGCCATTTCGCCTACACCTTCAACAGACGCATATTCATAGAAGTCGTCTATATCAGATTCTTGCCAGGAACGCAAAATTAACCTGTCGGTTTCTATATTCTTATCAGTAACATCAACATTTATCTTCATGTAATCACCTTCAATCATCAACTATTTTACCTACTAAATAAGCTTAAGTTATGCATTTATTTAAGTGGTGGGTACTTTATATCTTTTTTATTATACCAGACCTCTTTTCCGCCAGCAAACATGATAAGAACTCTATCTTTCTCTTCTTTTTCAATAAATCCAAATTGATCGTAGTTTTCAACATAGTTCTTATTTGCCTCAACTCCCTTTATTCCTTTTGGTATAATTATATCTTTCACCATACTCTGGTTATCCTTTGTATATTTTTCAGTATTTGATTCCAGTATCCAACCTCTATTGTTTGTTGGAGTATCATAAGTCCTATAAATAACATATAACCATATATTATTTTCTGTAGTATAACCCGCGAATAATACTTCTACCAAAATATTAGAAAGATCTTTAACTTTTGGACTAGTTTCACAAGGCATCCATAATAATGGCGCTGATTTACTAATAAACCTATATTGTTCTTCATATGCCATATATGTAACAGCTAATGGAATATTATTTTGCCCTGATGAATTTTCATTATTAGTTAATGTTTCTGATCTAATTTCATTATTAATTGCCGGTGGCGATGTATTATCGGTAGAGCAGCTTGAATTAAATAATGTAATAATAGCTAAAAGTATTAATATATTGAACTTATGTTTCATACTTTATCTCCATAATGCTTTTCGTTAGTTGTTTGAATTTTAGGGATACCTGCATAATCCTTAAGCATATTAGTATATAAGTATATCGTCAAAAGTTTGGAAACTATAACCATATTTATAAAATAAGTAATGTTGTAGACATGAATAAATTAGAAATATCAAGGGTTGTTAAGGGAAGCTTTGTTTCTGATAAAAAAATTCCGGGTAAAACAGTATCAAAATTTAATTGAACCGCTTTACCCAGTTTAAATACTTAAAGACTTCTATAATCATTTGTTACAACAACTTGCTTGTGTATCAAAAGTCACTATGTTCTGACCTATCGATAGTATAAAATTTCCGAGAGCAGCTCGCTGACAACCTTCTACCTCTTCTGAAAGAAATATTGAAATGGCTGTTGCAAGAGCTGTGAGTTCACAGGGCGTTAATGAAAAAAGTCCATCCGGACATCCACTTTTACAATTCTTGCTCAACTGTAGTCACCTTTTAATCAAATCTATTAATACATGTTATGTTTGTTTGTATCAAATTGTTAAATAATTTATTTCATTTATCAAATTTTGACGCGCTCAAATCCCAAATAACGTGTCCCCTGAAAGGTCAGCCTTCCAATATCTTTTTCCACAAGTATTCCATACTCAGTATCTTTAATTTCGAATTCTAAACGGTCACCACTTGTTACTTCAAATGTAGCATAATATGTAGTTGATGACGACCTGTGATGAATATTATCTGCTCCGGTATTGTGATGACTACGAACATCTGCACGTTTTGTTACCACTGTTGCATCAACTGTAAGAACAGGGGATTCGTTATTTCTTTTCCACTGTTTTGCACTCTGTATCGAACGTACAATAATTATACCAAACACTAATATAAATCCGATAATTACAATTACTGGCACGATACTGAACATAATACCATCAAACCCACTAAAAGGTGAAACCTCCATATTTTTTCCCTCCGTTGTATTTATATTAAAAAATAATTCCGTCTATTAACTTCCAATTATACCACAATAATGGATAAACCAATAATACTATTTTAGCCCCATGTCTCCAATCTTTTATTCTGGACAAAAAACTGGCTCCCTACCCTTGGGGAGCCAGTTTTGTTGGAGTATGCGGTTGCTTGCAACTAGTTTTCAGTTACTTATAACTAGTTTATTGAGTTTTTAATGAGGAGGGAATACAATATGTTTGCAAAGTCTGCTCTGTTGCAAGTAGATTTGGGTTTTAGCTGTCTGTAGGAGCCATCCTTCATCAAACCGGCTTCAACAAGCTTTGTAATAGTTTCCAGAGACCAGGAGGAAATTTTATTGCTATCGCCAAAGCCTCTGTATTCCTTAACTTTTTTGTCCGGCAATTCGCCCAGGTAATTTTTCAATTTATAAATGATTGTGTACAGAGCTTCTCGGGTTATAGCTGAGTTAACACCTAACTTGTTATTACCAACACCATTACTCAGACCGATTTCTCTGGCCTTCGCATAATATCCGGCAAATTCACCGTCAGCGTCTGAGAAATTATTCTGCGGGTTTTCCAGTGGTTGAATATTGTATGCTTTCAGAAGCATTACTATTGCTTCACCACGGGTAAATTTTCTGGTTGGTTCAAAGTTTATTCCGGTTATTATATCTCTTGCCCCAAGATAAGTAACTGCCGAGTAATATTCATCGGTTTCCTTCACATCCTTAAAGCCTACTTTATTATAGCTTAATGCAAACTTTGAGAAGTGTGATGTTTTAAAGGTTACATTGCCATTTGCATAGGTTCCCCTAACAGGAATCAGATTCTTGTTGCTATCAATGTAGTAAACAAGAATTGCATTTGGATCTTCATCTTTTCCAAGGGTGTAAGGAATACTAACAGTTGCAGTACCATCTCCAAAATCTGAAACTGTTTTTCCTCCAACAGATACGCTGAATTCATAAACAGGACGATCTCCAATCCTCATAGTTGCTGTAGCTGGGAGCTTCGCTATCTCTGCAGCATCAACCTTGGATGCTTTAATTTCAACTTCACCTGTCCCGGCTTTTGATATTGTTCCAATGGTCTTACTGTCAAAAACAACTTCACAAATACCTGCATCAATTTTAAGTGCTGTGTCTTTATCAGCTGTCAAAATTCTATTTAATGTTCCGTCAGGCAGTTTTACCTCAGCTGCTTTTGCATCTGCTTTTAAACCAAGTGAAAGAGTAATCGTCGTTTTTCCATCTGAATCTTTAACATTACCTATATTACTGATTATATCATCTACAACTTTGGCACTAACACTTACAGCAGCTGTTCCGTCAGCTTTTACAGCAACCGGTAATGTTACTTTAATTTCAGACTTTTCTATCTTTATAGTGTTGTTTGAAGAGCTTGTATCCGAACTACTGCCTGAGCTGTTACTGCTTCCACTACCAGAACCACTTCCAGAACCACCTCCGGAACCACCTCCGGAACCACCTCCGTTACCTGTAAGGGTAAGAACACCGAATACAGAAGTATCCTGATAAGCTGTACCTGATTTATCATTCCAGGTAGTAGCACCTTGACGGGAACCATCTTTGGCATCGTTAATCTGAGCGTCAAAACCAATCTTCTTATTGACAGCCGGTGTTATTTTCTTAAATGGAATCTTCATTTCTATTGTATAATTTGTACCTGATATCTTTGTTTTTGATTCAAAACCCGCTACCGCACTATCAGGGGTGATGGTTACCTCATTGTCGAAATTTACTCTGTATTGACCATCGTCTTCCTGATAGAAGGTAGTTTTCTGATTATTTTCATCTACAAATATTTCAACCGAATCCTGCTCCCACGCATTTCCGTTGGTTTTATCCAGCTGTGAATCGCTTACCTGGACAAGAATATACAAGTTGACATTGTCCCAAAGGGCCTTTGCAATACCTGTAGCTCCCTGCCATGCTGCCTGATTAAAGTCAACAGACATTACCTGAGCGCTATTCCATATAGTATCTACTGATCCATCTATTACAGGAGTACCGTAGGTAGCTTTAGCTTCTTTTGCTCCATCAGGTACAGTTGTGGGATTTTCAGCCATATATTTATCAGGATCAATAACAGCATAATAAGCTGGTTTGGCTTGCAGATTCTTATCAAACAGGAGTGGACTTTGAGTTGATCTCCAGCTTGTGCCATCATCTGTACCCCATATTGTTACACGTTCAATTTTATCAGAATGTTCCTTAAAGATTTTAAATAATTGAGCGTATAAATAGGCCTGAGCTTTTGTTTGGTTTTCAGTCAGCTTTGAGTCGCTTCCTGCCGTAATATCAAGCTCGGTTATGCTTATTTCAACACCCAGTGATATGAATTTTTCCAATGAAAGTTTAACATTTTCAGGATTTGTAGCTATATTATAATGCGCCTGCATGCCGATACTATCTATAAGCAATTTACCCGGATGATCAGCAGCATATCTGTCATTAATTTCTTTAACCATGTTATAAATGGCCTGGGCTTTGTTCTGATTATCTTCATTGTAATCATTATAATACAGCTTTATATCCCAACCTTTTTCATCCAAAACTTCCCTGGCTGCTAAAAACGCTTCTTCAACGTAATCCGGTCCTATAGCGTTATACCATTGGCTCTTACGCAGAGATCCCTTCCAATCGGCTGGATTTGAAGGATTGTCGTTCATTGCTTCATTGACAACATCCCAGGAAACTACCCTTGTTCCGAAATGTTCAACTACAGTCTTGATATGAGTCCTTAAATTTTCGAGAGCTTCTTCACGTGAAAGAGCAGTTCCATCTGTTGCTGTATTCATCCAATCAGGTGACTGCTGGTGCCATACCAGAACATGACCATGCATCGGAAAGCCTTCAGCAAGGGCTTTATCAGCCAAAGCATCTGCTGCACTAAAAGTAAAGTTCCCCTTTGTTGGCTGCAAATTAGCAGGTTTCATAGCATTACCAGCAGTAGCTGCATTATGATGCATTTTCAAAAATTCATTCCTTACACCGGAAAGGTCTTCAGAGGATATTGCATTTCCTATTAAAAAATCGTTTTCATAAACATTTTTTATTGGAGTCAGATCTCTTTGAAAATCTACGGGCCCTGAACCTGTACTCTCAAAGCTGATATCATCAATATAGTAAGATGCAGTTTTGTTAGATGCACTTTCCACATATATTGTAAGGAATTCATCGGGTACACTGTTATACCGGTATGTACCTTCATATTTTACCCATCCATCATTTGTAGAGATTGTTTTTGCATTAAGGGTAACATAATTGGGACTTGAAGTTCCAATCTGCGTAGAAAGCTGAATTTGAGAACTTGCCGGGTCAATCAGTTTAACCCATGCAGTGATTTTATATTCTGAACCCTTATCAACATACTTCTCAACACGTAAAGCTGGTCCATGCCAGGTTTCTCCCCTGCCTTCTACTTTTAAGGCATAGGAACCACCCTCTGTATGGTTTTCTTCATTTGTAACTGTTAGAGTTTCGGTTCCTGCCCTTCCCCCAAAGCCACCTGTTGTCTGATCTTCAAAGGTAATAGTGTTAAGTGGTATAGCAGGGTCTCTTGAGGGTTCTTCTGGTGGCTGCTGAGAACCGCTGTCAAAAGTCGTAATTATTACATCCCCGATATAAAACGGAACTGTTTTACCTTCGTCATTTGTCTGCACACGCACAGCATTGTCCTTACTTGAATCTACGGTATATTTACCGGTTACTGTGAAGGCTGCACCAGCAGTAATTTCTGCACCTGCTATCCAACCGTAGCTGGATACATTCTGAAGAAATACCTGTGAACCGGCAGGTACATCTGCGTCGGCATCTACAAAACCTTTAACAGTTATAGTATAAGTTTTTCCGTTTTCCATACCTACATCTGTAAAGTTGAAGTCAACACCATCCCAGTTGTTTACTCTCCCGCTTACATATAGAGCTTTACCATCGGCATTTCCATCAAAAGTTTTATCACTTACCGGTGTCAGGCTCGCACCTCCAGCTTGTGAGGCCTTACCAGCTCCATTTGTAAACTCCTCATGCAGCACTACAGTTTCAGTAGCAGTAGTTGTAATCCTAACATCCCCGATGTAAAACGGAACTGCTTTACCTTCGTCATTTGTCTGTACACGGACAGCATTGTCCTTACTTGTATCTACGGTATATGTACCGGTTATTGTTAATGCTGCTCCGGTAGTAATGTTTGCACCTGCTATCCAACCGTAGCTGGACACATTTTGAAGAAATACCTGTGAACCGGTTGGTACATCTGCGTCAGCGTCTACGAAACCATTAACAGTTATAGTATAGGTTTTTCCATTCTCCATTCCAACATCTGAAAAATTGAAGTCAACACCATCCCAGTTGTTTGCTCTCCCACTTACATATAGAGCTTTGCCATCGGCATTTCCATCAAAAGTTTTATCACTTACCGGTGTCAGGCTTGCACCTCCTGCTTGTGTTGCAGCACCCCGCCCATTTGCAAAGTCTTCATGATAAACCGTAACAGTTCCAGTGCTCGCTGAATTTACAACACTATTTATTGGTAATAGAGATATTACCAGACATAGTACAAGTAAAACAGCGACTGTTTTCCTCAAATTTCTAAAAGCTGTACTACTCAATTAAATTCGCCTCCTATAAATTATATTTTTATGTATAATACATAAAATTTACAAAAAGAATATAATGATCTGTCAATTTTACATTTTTTTGAAAATCTGTCGACATAATATGATAAATTCTTAATTAAAGGGTGACTTTAATAAATCACAGTGAAAACTGCTCTTATCGCTGCTGAGACAGGGCGCTTCAATCTGTGTTGAGAGCAACTTATGCTATTGTTATTCCATTTGTACAGTAAGAAAGCACATTTAGTTCAGACATATTAGTATGCTTGTCTAACCGATACAACTGACGTATCTTGAGTATTAGTCGACGTAGGACCCTACGACATCGGAAGTATTCAGTCTTATGGATTGCTGTATGAAAAAACAGCAATCCATAGACCTTATTATTTATTACTGCGTAGTTTGGACAAAGTGTCGTTATTTCCCTTTTTTCCCTGACAGAGTAAGAACACCAAACACTGACGTATCCTGATATGCGTTTCCGGTAGTATCATTCCACGTAGCAACACTTTGCCGTGCTCCATCTTTACCATCATTAATCTGTAAATCGAAACCTATTTTTTTGTTGTTATCTCCAGTTATTGTTTTCAAAGGTATCTTCATTTCCACAGTGTAATTTGTTCCGGAAACTTTAACTGATGAAACGAAACCCTTTGATATACCTGTAGGATTAAAGGACTTTTCATTTTTGAAGTTTACTCTGTATTGCCCGTCATCATTCTGATAGAATGAGGTTTTCCCATTGTTTTCATCAATAAATACTTCTACAGAATCCTGTTCCCATGCATTTGCACTCTTCTTATCGAGCTGGGAATCGTTAACCTGAATCAGGACGTAGAGATACTTCTTATCCCAGAGCACTTTTGCTGTTCCTGTGGCACCCTGCCATGCCATCTGATACTGATTTATCTGAATTGTAGGTGCATTTTTCCAAATCGCATCAACTTTACCATCAACTTTTGGAGTACCATACATGGCGGTTGTTGTTTGTGAACTCTTAGGTGTTGCAGGCTTATTCTCCTTCATGTACTTATCAGGATCTATTACGCCATAGTAAGCAGGCTTAGCCTGAAGATTCTTATCAAACAGCAGAGGATTTGTTGATGATCTCCAGCTTGTTCCATCATCCATTCCCCAAAGTGTAACACGTGAGATATTTTTTGAATATGCCTTAAAGACCTTAAATAACTGGGCATACAAATATCCCTGGTCATTGGCAAGCTTGTCTGAGAGCTCAAAGTTGCTTCCTGCCTGTATATCAAGTTCTGTTATGCTTACTTCAACCCCTAGCGAAATAAATCTCTCCAACGAAAGTTTAACATTTTCAGGATTGGTATTTACCATATAGTGTCCCTGCATACCTACTCCATCAATAAGAAGTTTACCAGGGTGAGTTTTTGCATACTTGTCATTTAATTCTTTAACCATGCTGTATATGGCTTTGGATTTATTCTGGTTGTCATCATTATAATCATTGTAGTAGAGCTTTACATTCCAATCAGGATGTGCATCCAGCACTTCTCTTGCAGCTAAAAATGCCTGTTCAACATAATCTGAACCTACAGCATTAAACCATGGAGTTTTACGTAAGGCTGCCTTCCAATCGGACGGATTAGAAGGATCGTCATTCATTGCCTCATTTACAACATCCCATGAAATTACCTTGTCACCATAATGCTCAACAACAGTTTTAATATGAGTCTTAAGGTTATCAAGAGCCTCTTTACGTCCAAGAGGAACAGCATTACCCTTTGCATCTGTTTTTGTATTCATCCATGCAGGTGACTGCTGATGCCACACAAGTGTATGTCCATGCATCTTGAGTCCTTCTGCCAGAACGTTGTCAACAAGCTTGTCGGCTTCATCAAAGGTAAATGTTCCTTTAGTGTTCTGCAATGCATCCGGTTTCATTGCATTACCTGCAGTTGCAACATTAAAATGCTTCTTCAACAAATCAAGTCTGACACCTTCCATATCTTCTGCTGATATAGCATTTCCGATTAAGAAATCCTTTGCATATACATCCTTAATGGGATCTAAATCATTCTGGATGGCAATTTTCCCCGAACCTGTACTCTCAAAGCTTATATCGTCTATATAGAAGGATGCAGTCGCGTCACTTGAGCTTTCCACATATATAGTCATATATCCGCTTGACACATTATTGTAGCGGTAAGTTCCCTCGAATTTGACCCATCCGTCACTTGTGCTTACAGTCTGCGGTGCAAGATTTATATAACTTGCACTGCTGCCGTTGCCTACCTGTGTGGAAAGCTGTAGCTGAGTGCTTGCCGGACTTATAAGTTTTACCCAGGCAGTAACTTTATATTCTGATCCCTGGTCAACATATTTCTCAACATTAAGAGACGGTCCGTGCCAGGTATTGCTTCTTCCTTCAACCTTCAAAGCATATGAGCCTTTGTCAGTATGATTGGCTTCATTGGTCACTGTTAAAGTTTCAGTACCTGCTCTTCCGGTAAATCCGCCAGTTGTCTTGTCCTCAAAATTAATTGCTTTAAAGATCTCGGCAGTTGGCTTATCAGAAGGCTGTTGTGCTTCTGAAACCTCTTCGGTTATTGCTATGTCTCCAATATAGAAAGATACAGCTTTTCCGGCATCATTAGACTGAACTCTGATTTTTGAATCTTTAGAGGAGTCAACGGTATACTTACCGATAAGTATAAATTCCGCTCCGGCTTTGAAATCAGCTCCTGCAAGCCACGCATAGCTGTCAACTGTCTGTAGCCAAGCCTGCGCTCCTGAAGGTACCTTTTCATTTGAGTCAACATAACCGGTAACAGTAATGTTATAGGTCTTGCCGTTAACCAAACCGGTGTCTTTAAAGCTGAAATCGGCAGCATCCCAGTTGTTGGCCCTTTTACTTACATATAAAGCTTTTCCATCATCATTACCATTAAATTTTTTATCGCTGACGGCTGTCAGAGATGCTCCGCCGGACTGTGCTGCAATGCCCTTGCCATCTTTAAAGGTTTCATGGTAAACTTCCTTATTTGTCACTTCTGAAGCCTTTTCAGGTGTTGAACCTGCAGCTTTTGTATTATCGCATGTAATTAAAATATCACCTATGTAGAAAGGAACAGTTTTACCGTTGTCGTTTGACTGAACTCGAAGTCTTGAGTCCTTGGAAGTGTCAACCGTATACATTCCAGATAATGCAAACTCTTTTCCTGCAGTAAAATCAACTCCGCCCAGCCAGCTGTAGCTGTCTACAGTCTGAAGCCAGGCCTGTGCACCAGCAGGAACTTTAGCATCGGCATCAACGTAACCTGTTACAGTTATGTTGTAAGTTTTTCCATCAACCAAACCTATGTCGCTGAAATTAAAATCAGCAGCATCCCAATTGTTTGTTCTTTTACTTACATATAGAGCCTTCCCGTCATCATTTCCTTTAAAAGACTTACCGCTAACTTGTGATAGGGCAGCTCCCCCGGATTGTACAGCTTTTCCTACACCATCCGAAAAAGCTTCGTGATAGACCGTTGTCGTTTCAGCTTTTACACCATTTGTAACAGCCGAAAGAGAAAAAAATAAGGCAAACGTCAAAACCAACGCAATAGCCTTCTTAAAATTTAATACGGTACTTCTACTCAATTAAATTCGCCTCCTTTTAATTTCCTATTTATCTGTAATTAGTTTAATAATTACCAAATACGATAGTTACCGCTAAGTGCCAGCAGTGCGAAGAAATACAGAAGGTTGTCATAATACCTGCGATTACCGGTACGCAACGGTTGTTCCCATAGCTTTCTTACAAAATTCTCTCTATATTTACCCTTTGCAGCCAGTGAAGACTGTGCCAAGGTAGCAAGGAGACCTATAGGATGAAGCACTCCCATGGGAGTCCCATCAACTTCATGCACGAGTTCATTTTTATCTGTTACGGGAGTTCCGTCAATATGGTAAACTGCATTTTCCTTGCCTATTACAGTTTCGCCGAAAAATTTCTGGATACTATCAGCCTGGGAGCATTGCCATTCATCGGCAGCAAACCATTCATAATCCAGAGCAATATTTGCCCCAGTACGGTACGAATCACTGTAAAAAAGATTGTGGTTTGCTCTATTGTGCGGAGTACCGTCATATTCGGAATATTCAGCAGATAACCCTGTTTCAGGATGACATGCCTTCCTTAGATGTTCACGGCTAAGCCTTGCGGCATCTCTGAAGAATTCGGCATCTTCAGGATTTCCCCACAAAGCAAACAATTCATAAAAATGTGGTAAATGATATGAAGGATCTGTAAAATTGCAATTTGGAATAAAGCGAATTAATTTTGTTTGTGGATCAAACATGGGGTCTATTTTTTTATGAACCATCTCATGAAGTATGCTTTTTGCTTCACGAGAATAATTAAATATGCCTTCACCGTCTCCCCAGCGTCTCCCGGCAAAAAGAAGTGCCATGGCAAAAAACTCTTCACCGTCAGGAGCAGGCCCATCAGAATTTCTTTTTCCATCTAATTGAGCAGACCAGCCAAAATAACCCCTATATTTACCCTTATCAAGATACATAAATGTTCTTGTCCATTTCCATATGCGGTCAAATATGTCTTTACGGTTCATTTGAACTGCAATCATCATGCCATAGCTCTGACCTTCAGTTCTGACGTCCATGTTTCCTGTATCTACAAGGTAACCCATGTCGTCACCGGCTTCATGATAAATGCGTTGGTCATCGTTCCCGAAGAATAACGTACTAAAAGAGGAGTTTAAACGCTGTTCCACTTCGGCTTCCGAATACCCGTACTCAGTAAAGAGATTTGAATATTTGCCCGTTTGAAAAGCTTTAGGCATTTTTATTTTTCCTTTCTATAAATAAACTGAAAACTAAAATGATCTACTAAAGTTGAATACTAGGAATAGCTATGTATGTTAAAATAGCTATATATGTATTAGAAATTGACTATACTCTCGAAAGCTTTCTTTGGCTTCTGTTCGTCATCAAAAACAAGAGGCCAGTTTTTACGTCCCTCGAACGGAAAATCTGACAGCCAGGTAGTATCATCAGACACACCCCTGTGTATGACCTCTCAGAAGCATATTATTTTCAGCAGCAAAGTCTGCAATAATATCTCCCTGTTCGAAGTTATAAATATGTTCTGATGGATGAAGAAATTGGGGCTTCATTTGATTTTCTGCTGTTACCCCTGAGAAATGATTTATTATAGTTTCTTTATGTGATTGTATAGTATCAGGATTTACTGCAGCGCCTATAGGGAAATAATCCCTATAGGCAGCATGTAGTTTGTTAGTCATTATTCTTTTACTCCTCCAAGCGTAAGTCCGTTAACAAAATATCTTTGAAGGAATGGATAAACAACCAGTATTGGTACTGCAGTTACAATAGTGATGGCTGCTCTAATAGACTGTGGCGTTGTTACATTACCGCCTCCTTGAGCAGCAGCATTTACTCCACTTGCTTGAGAACTGCTACCTGCATTCAATGAACTAGCCAGAAGTTTTTGAAGTTCATACTGCAGTGTAGATAAACTTTGACGACCTGAATTGTACAGGAAGGTGTCAAACCAAGAATTCCAGGAACCAACTGCAACAAAAAGTGCAATAGTTGCAAGGGTTGGAACACACAGAGGTAATATTATCTGCAGGAATATTCTAAATTCGCGAGCACCGTCCATTTTAGCCGATTCAATTAAGCTTTCAGGTATGGATTTAATATAGGTTCGAATTACTATAAGGTTAAAAGCACTTATTATATTCGGTACCCAATATACTGAAAATGTATTAATCATATTTAGATCTTTAATTAGCATATAGTTTGGTATCAAACCTGCATTAAAATACATTGTCAATACAAAGATAATTGTTATTGATTTTCTGAAAACATACTCTTTCCGGCTAATTGTATAAGCCAGCATAGATGTAAAGAAAAGGTTTGTTACAACTATTACTATTGTTTTTGCAACACTTATCATAAACGCTCCATAAATTGTGTCCATGCTGAATACAACACTGTAACTTTGGAGTGAAAATATTCTCGGCCATAGATATATTCCGCCACGAACCGTGTCCATTCCTTCGTTGAAGGATATAGCAAGAGTATTTAGCATCGGATATACCATCGCTACGGAAAGAAGTATTAGAAAAGTAGTATTAAAAGTTGTAAAAATGACATTTTCAGTGGTAAGTTTTTTATTGCCTATTTTCATTTATCTTCCCCCCTTAGATTAATTTTTCTTCGCCTAATTTTCCGGCGATCCAGTTAGCACATGATATCAAAATAATACTAACTACAGTTTTAAACATACCGGCTACAGTTGCCAGTGAATAATTACCCAACTGAATACCGTATCTGAGAACAAAAATATCAATTGTCTCAGCTTTTTCTACTACAACACCGTTTCCAAGGAAGTACTGAATTTCAAAGCCTGCTTCGAGAATATAACCGATACTCATTATGAGCAGGATAACTATAGTTGGTTTAATTGACGGAAGGGTTATATTCCACATTTTACGATAGCGGTTTGCTCCATCTATATCGGCTGCCTCATAGAGAGCGGGGTCAATTGCAGTCATCGCAGCAAGATATATTATGGTATTCCAACCAAGTTCCTTCCATAAGTGAGAGCCAGCAACTACTCCCCAGAAATAATCCGGTTTTGATAAAAATTGTATAGGTTCGTCAATTATATGAAGATTCATTAGAACTATGTTAAGAATACCGCCGCTTGAAGGAAGTGCAAGAGCGGTCGATACCAGTCCTGCAACAATAATCCACGATAAAAAGTGTGGCATATATGTTATATTCTGAATAATACGTTTGAATCCTATGTTTTTAACCTCGTTTAACATTAATGCCAATAGTATTGCACCTATATAGCTAACTACAAGGGTTAAGAAACTCTGCGCCAGCGTGTTTCGAATATCTCGTATAAAGCGTTCACCATTTATACCGGTAAATAGTTTGACAAAATTATCAAAACCAACCCATTGTTGATCCCATGTACTTCTTATGGCTGGCTTGAAATTCTGAAATGCCATTGTCCAACCAGTTATCGGTACGTACGAAAATAATATTTTGTATAACAGGAGAGGCACACTCATTATAATCAGCTCACGCTGTGAGATTATGGTGCCCCAGATATTCCTGCGTTTGCTTGGAAGAGCCAGCGGTTTTGCCCTCATCCTTTTTTACCTCCCGATTATCTAAAAAAAGGGGACTTTCATCCCCTTTTTGTAGATTATATTTTATTGATTAAATAAAAATTACTTAGTCGCCCAGTTCTTAATTCTATCCTGAATTCCTGCATTAATAACATCTTCATATGCCTTAACATTGATTTTGCCAATAGCAGTTGTGTATTCAGTCCAAACCTTTTCAAAGTCAGCTGGATTAGCCATGATAGCTTTTGGCAGGAACTGTAATGCAGTATCCCTTAACTGTCTGTCTGCCATCTGAGCATCGCTTCCATCAGTAAGAGGTATGTTCCAAGCTGGATAGTAAACAGGGTTTTCCGGTGGCTGATTGTTAAAGGCTCTCCAAGTCTTTTTATTGTACTTTGTTAAAAATTCCTTGTCGTATGGTCTTAAATCAGCAAAGAATTCTTCAGGCTGATCATCTGGACTATATGCATTTCCATCAGAGAAGCTACCATTGTGCTTAGGCATTATGTCTCTGAGAGCCATTAATTGGTTTGAAGCTCTCCAAGCAAGATCTCTGTTGTTTATACGCTGTTCTTCAGTCCTAGAGAATCTACCGTCTGCACCCTTCACATAGTCTTCACCTTCAATACCCCAAGATAGAATCTTTTGCCACTCTTCTGACAATATTGTATTTATGAAAGATACAGCAACTTCAGGTTGTTTACAGGTTACAGATACACCAAGACCCTGGTTGATGTTCATAACGTCTCTGTCTGCATAGTATGGCTCTATACCGTCATAAGTAGGCATTGTAGCTACATATGTACGTTCATCCTTACCAGCTGCTACGAGAGCATCATTACCGGTTCCAAAGCTCCAACGTTGGTCATACATACCAAGTACGCGACCTGTAGCAAGTTTTGCATGGTACTGGTCAAGAGTCTGTGTAAAGGATTCTTTATCAACCAATCCTTTAGCATTCATTTCATTCAGGAATTTATAATATCTCTTAGCGATATCCTTGTCAGCAAATATTGTTGCAACATCGTTTTCAACAATAACGCCACCATTGTTTGGGTGACCTGCAAGATATTCAGGTGGATTAGTTAATCCAAACTCTCTTCCATTTGCACAAAGAATTTCGAACCCAACTGTTGGCTGTCCGTCAATCTTTGGATATTTTTTCATATAATCTTCAATTAACTTAAAATATTTTTCAAGAGTCATACCTGTGAGATCAGGATATCCTGCATCTGCCAAAACAGCCTTCTGAATCCAGAAACCTGATGCACCGAAGTTTGTACCTCCAGTGATTTCACCATAGTAACGGTTGTAGTTAGGAATCTGATATATATGCTTTCCTTGTCCTGCATCAATAGCTATCTTATTCCAATAAGGCTGAACATGCTCATATAATAGTCCCGCACCCTCTGGAGTTAAATATTCATCCAGTGGTATAAAAGCACCACCTGTAACCATACGTGCGTTTTGATCAGTAACACCAAGTAAATCCGGGAATTCACCACCGGCAAGAGCGACACCCATCTTTTCGTCCTGTTTATCCGGAGTTATTATTTCATAATTAAGAGTAACACCCAGCTTTTCCTTCAAGAGCTTTGAAAGCTTGTTGTCAGCGTTTGGAGCAGCTTGGTTTGTGGTAATCCAAATGCTGAGTTCCACTGGGCTATCAGGTGAAAGAACAGGTAAAGTGCTACCCGTTGATGCATCTGCAGTTGTGGATGGTGCACTGCTTGTAGACGCTTGTGTACTGTTGCTTGATTCACTGCTCTTACCGCAAGCGGACATTGATACTGCTACTGCCGCTGCTAAAACTAGTGATGCAAACCGTTTCATAAATCATCCTCCTTAATATTAATGCGGGCTTTAAATTCACAATATGTATCTATGAAAAATATAAATACAAAATGTGTCTGTTCTGTCTATTTGACTGATACACCCGCTTCTTGTATAATTGCATTATATTTTTAATTTCAAATATTGTAAATTATCAAATTGAGGATAAGTATAGGTCATTTTTTAAGGGGTAGGGCAAAATGCTCAAGGTAGTGCTTTTAGATGATGAGCCATCAGTAATTGAGGGCTTGAGGTTATTTGTCAATTGGGACAAATTGGGATTTGAAATTGTAGGGGAAGCGCCGGATGGTGTAACCTCTTTTTCGATTATTCAAAAAAAATTGCCAGATCTTGTTATATGTGATATCCGTATGCCTGGGCTGAACGGCTTGGAACTGATAGAAAAAGTAAACAACGAAATATTTCCCACACCCAAATTTATACTTTTGAGTGGATACAACGATTTTTCATATGCCCAAAAGGCGTTACAATTAGGTGCTGTGGGTTACTTGACCAAGCCGCTTGATTCAGATGAACTGGAAAAGGAGCTTTTACGTGCTGCAGAGAGTATAGCCTCTGACAAAAGTACCAGACAGGAAAACCTTGAACTGATCCGATATACTGCCAATCAGCTATTTAATGATATTATGGATGGGAAACGAAATGATAAACTAAGCAGAAAGGCTCAGTTTATATTTGATATCCCTGATAATGCTAAAATTCGTTTACTGCAGTTTGTGGCGAATTCGGGTGAAGACCCATTAAATAAACCTGAAAGCATTATTTATGATATACTCATGGAATTTATAGGCTTAAAAAATGAAAACTGTTTGTTCTATAATGGAAGTGGAAGTTATATTATCGTTTTACACGACGGTATGAGAGTCTTTTTAAATGAAGCCGGGCAAATGAAGGAATTTTGTAATAGAATTAGAACTTTGTCTTCTGAATACTTCGGTTCAACAGATTTTTGGTCCTTGATTAGCGGTATTAATGAAGGAGATATCATCGATAGTATTTACAGATGCGGCAAAGAACTGGAACATTTACAAACCTATTATTTGCTGAATCCTGAACATAAAATCATTTGCTTTAATGAACATGAAGCTGAACCCATATTGCGGGAGGAAGCAGATACCAACACCAGAAACATTTTTCCTGAGCTCCCTTTTGATAAGGTGATTAATTCATTGAAAGGAAATGATTTGCCCCAGTTGCTGCATTCATTAGACGAGTTTTTCAGCAAGCTCCATGAGGCCGAGCCTTCCCGTCGGCTCTACTCAATCTGTCTTTACAGATTGGCTGATCTGGTCAGAAAAAAGTCCTATGCATACGGTATAGAGGCAAGTAATTCAATATTAAAGTTCACAAAAGCAATTGGCAGCATAAATCCAAATATAAAGAATCTTGCCCTTGAAATGTGCAGCTTTGTTTTCAATCAACAGAATATTAATAATGAAAAACCGTTACTTTTACTTGAAAGCGAGATTTTGGAGTATATCCGCGAAAATTTCAGAGAAAGTCTATCACTACAGAGTATTGCTGAGAAATTTTCTCTGTCACCAATTATAATAAGTAAAATTATTAAGAAGAAAACAGGTCATAAATTCAATAATTATTTTAATAGTTTGCGAATTGAATACGCAAAGATGCTTATAGCATCTGACGATATGAAGATAACCGCCATTTGTGAACAATGCGGATATTCCGACTACAAATATTTCACTGAAAAGTTTAAGGAGTTTACCGGAGTATCTCCATCGGAGTATAAAAAGAAATATTCATAAACTACCAATTTGTTCTGCTTAAATTCAGGAGACATTTATATGAAAAAGTTTTTTGTTCAATTTGACAACATAAGTATCCGCAGAAAATTCATTGTTGTTTATATTTTTTGTATATGCCTGCCAGTTGTGGCTGGAGGTATTATTTGGATGGCTTTTACGTCACGGTCAATGGAACAGAACACTATACATTATCTAAACCAGACCTTCGAGGGTGCCGCCGGCGATTTTAACATATTATCCCAAACTGCCATTAATATATCCAATCAAGTCAATGCAGACAGGACCCTGACTAACGATTTATCAAACAAATTTAGCACACACACTGAACATTATGAATTATACTGGAACAAATTAAGGAACCGTTTTAACATGTATCTGGTGAGTAACCCCGAAATTGCAGAGATTTCATTGTATATTGACGACCCTCATTTTTTTAATACAGACTATTTTAGAGTATTGGACGATAATGTCAAGAAATCCGATTGGTATAAAGCTGTATCCCAAAGTAAATCAGATATTGTTGTTTATCCTGCTTCAACTACAATATCTGTTACTCCCTATAGAAACAGGTTAACTATTATACGTAAAATAAACTCTCAAAACTATTTAAACAATGCTACGAATTATTTACTTATAGAGCTGAAACTGGACAGAGTTATAGCTAAGCTGAAGGCTGAAAGCGGAAATATGGATGCTTTTTTGACAAGTTCAGGTAATAAAATAATCTGGAGCAATACAATTACAAAGAATATCAATATCACTTCCGGAGTACTTGAACTCCATCCGGATAGTGGTTATTATGTTCTTCAGGAGAGTATCGGACTTGACCCCTATTTCGCAGGTTGGAAAATAACAGGGATGTATAATAAATCTGTAATATATAAAAAGCAGTTTAAAGTACTTGCATATATATTGTTGATTACGCTATCCTTATCAGGTTTTTCTGTCTTTTTAATATGGGCTGTCTTAAATTCTATGCGCTACCGGTTAACGGCATTGTCTAGGCACATAAAAAAAGTTAGTGAAGATCATCTCGAACCCCTTATACTTGAAAATACAGGGCAGGATGAGATTGGCTGGCTCATTCAGACCTATAACAAAATGATTGCCGAAATAAATGACCTTATAAATGTAGTTTACAAGCTTGAAATGCAGAAGAAAAGTATCGAGATAGAAAATATCAGAGCTGAATATCATTATCTACAAGCTCAAGTAGATCCGCATTTTTTGTTTAATACCCTTAATGCCATCCTGGTTTTTTGTGTTAAAAACGGATATACTGAGCTTGCAACAATTATCTCAAACCTGTCCAAGCTTTTTAAACGTATGCTGACAACCGGCAGTGACTTGATTCCTATAGCCGAAGAAATTAATTTTATTGAAAAGTATCTTACTATAGAAAAATTCCGGTTTGGTGACAAGTTTGAATACACAATCGAAATCTCACCTCAAATTATTGAAACCAAACGTCTGATTCCAAAGATGAGTGTTCAGCCCATTGTGGAAAATGCGTGTAAGCATGGCCTTCAAGCATCTATCGAAGATAATAGATATTTATCGATTAAAGCCGATATCATTGATAACGCAGTTGTGATATCGGTAAAAGATAATGGCTCGGGTATGACCAGCGAAAAAGTAAAAGCCATTTTCAACAAGTTTGAATATCCTAAAGCTGCTTTAAACCCCGACCCTAGCTCAAATAATGAAGAAGAAAGCGGTATAGGTATACAAAATGTGTATCGCCGCATGATGATGAATTATGGAGATAGATTTCAGTTTAAAATTTACAGTGAGCCTGAAAAGGGTACTGAAATAATTTTAATAATTGAAGAGACATAGCTTACGATCTCCGTTGATACTCGGTAGGTTTTTTACTTGTAATACGTACAAAATGCGCAAAAAAGTTATTGTAATTGTTGTAACCTGCATTGGCGGATATGTCACTCAGCTTCTTGTCAGTGGTTTGAATCAGTTCTATAGCTTTTTCGATTCTGAGGCGATGCTGGTATTCACTTATACTTAATCCAAATTGTTTATTGAAGGCATCGCCAAGATATCCTGCCTCTAAAAAAACCATATCAGCAAGAAAAGATACCGTTATATCTTTTTCATAATTTTTATCTATATATTCCTTGACCTCATATAGGTAGCTTCTCGAATTCTTTCGCCTTTCTTCGAGCATCAAGTCGATTATCTGCGATATAATATTTGTAATGTAGTTTTTCAGGCTCTCAAAGTCAGGCTGATTTATTATCCCAGATGGCAAAATAGTGCCAATTTTTATGTTCCGTTCATGAGCAATCTGGAGTATACTGTAAATGCAGCTATTTATCAGTATAGAAGCATTTGACAAACTTACATTCTTTTCTTTAAAAGAAGTAAACATTTCATCTAGAAGTTTCAGAGAATCTTCGCTATTCATAAGTTTAATTGCAGTTATCAGTTCTTCGTCAAAGTTGTCCTCTATTAATTTAAGTACTCTGTCGGGTTCTACTTTTAAATTGGTGTTAGTGGTGTTTATTATATCTTTTTCTGGTGCGCTCCGGTCGGTTTTATACTTATCAATTTCGGCAGGTGAGAAACCATATACTTTAAAAAATTTATTATCAAATTTTTTCTTTACATCATGTAATACGGTTAATACCTCCTCTTGCTCCAAAGGTTTCAGCATATAATTCAAAACCTTCATCCGCATAGCCTCCTGAACATATGAAAAGTCTGCATAACCGCTTAAAATAACAAACTCGGTATCAATCTCTATTTTTTGTACTTCATTTATAAGCTCCAATCCATTTAGACCCGGCATGCGAATATCTGTTATAACTAAGTGAGGGCGCAGGGCAGTTATATTTTTCAGGGCTTCAAGTCCATTGGAAGCTACCCCGCACAAATCAAATTCAAGTTCTCCCCAAGGTACCATAATTTTCAGCCCTTCAACTACTGATGGTTCATCATCAACAATAAACACTTTAATCATTATTTATATACCCCCACAGTAACTTAATCAAAAATTAAGACGTAATTGAGTACTTTACATCATAAGTAAGCTTAATAATAATCTACCATTATCAGTTAATAAAATACAACTAAAAAATACAAAATTTTGTATTTTTCGTCGTTAATTTTTAATTAAGCACCATGTCTAGGCTAATTTCAAACTTCTTAAACTTCCATTATCTCATTCTCCTGTAGCATAGACGCCTCGGTATAATTAATGAACCTGCGTAGTTTGTTTGCGGTATCAAGGGATATTTCCCCTTTCTCGAATAATATCTGAACTTCGTTTCTTTGAATTTGAATAGCTTTATATTGAAGTTCCCTTTTTTTGCTTATCTCTTTTTGACCTGATGTAAAGCTGTCGGTAGAGGCATAGAATTTTTGAATAGCTTCATTATAATGCGACAAAACATAAAGAGATACCTCATTGTTAGTATTATCCATTTGTTTACTAACAGCATCTACAGCAGCTTTCGCTATTCTTACTTTTATTTGAAGCATTGAATCAGTATCCCTTGGACTTTGACCCTGTACGGTTCTATTCATCACAACAGACAAAATCCTTTTTAATATATAAATAAAAAGCAGGAGCCTGTATTTATATTTTTTAGTCAGCAGCATTTCTCTATGGTTTATTGACTCAAGAAGTCTATTAACCGTTTCTTTGTCAATTAATCCCTCTTCATAAATTACATGAATCTCTTTTTTTTCTGCGTCAAGAGCAGTTACCCATATTTTTACTTCAGCAGGTCTATCACTGATATCCAATATGGCTCCCCTCTCCTTATGAGTTATCTGCCATATAACCCTGTGAGAATCAGATATTATCGATAAAGCAGCGGCTTTGTTTTCACTGTCCATCTCCTCTTTCATGGCTTTTATAACAGCTCTCATAAGCTTAATACGGGCTACTTGTTCAGGGCTGATTTTTCTGGTTGCCTCTGAAGGTTTATCTCTCCTCGAAAGAAGAGGTAAGAATATACTTGCAATAACAAGTGACGCCAAAATGACTCCTGCCGCCAGAAAGATTATGAGATCTCTTTGAGGAAAAGAACTACCATTCTGAATCATATATGGAACAGAAAAGGCGGCAGCTAAAGTTACAGCTCCTCTCACACCAGAAATAGAAATAAGTAAAAATGATTTGGGTTTAGGTGCTTGTTTCCCAGATCTCTTTCCTAAGATATATGCCGGCTTCCAGCAAAGATAAATCCAGATATAACGTATTACAATTAAAGCAACAGATATTAGTAAAACATAGACCAGAGCCTTAATGGTGTTTACTTCCTGATTGTAATAAACAGCTCTTGTAACTGCCGGAATCTGGAGACCTAATATCACAAATACCAAACCGTTCAGTATAAACATCATTAATGACCATGTGTTTTCGGACATGATCTGTAACTCCAGCGTTGATGATTCAACCTGCTTCTTTTCAATGGAATGGATAATTCCTCCGGCAACAACTGCAAGTATACCTGAAACGGAGAAATGTTCAGCTATAAGATATATTAAAAATGGTGTGAGTATCTGAATCAGCATGTGGAGTGTAACATCTTCCATTCCATGCCTTCTTAGATTTATCCTGAATTTAATTATTATTAATGCAACTAAAGCCCCGATTGCCAAGCCGCCAAAAGCTAGAATCAAGAAGCTAATCGTTGCCGACTTAATTGAAAAAACACCCGTAACAGTTGCGGCAACGGCGAATTTAAAAGCAACAAGACCTGAGGCGTCATTAATCAACGCCTCTCCTTCCAACAGAGTCATAATGCTTTTATTTATATGAGCTTTCTTTGATAATGCACTGACGGCAACTGCATCTGTAGGTGAAAGAATAGCTGCCAGAGCAAAAGCAGCCGGCAAAGGAATGTCAGGAATGAGCCAATAAACCAGATATCCACCTATTATTACTGTAGCAAATACCAAACCCAGTGCAAGCAATAGAATGGGTATCTTGAGTTTCCATAATTCACTTTTAGGAATCATCTTTCCGTCATTAAATAAAATTGGCGCAACAAACAGTACAAAAAATAATTCCGGCTCAAGGCGGATGTTTATGCCAAGGGGAAGCACTGCAAAAATACTCCCTAAAGCTATTTGAATCAATGGAACCGGAACCTTTGGAATAAAATGATTAATTACATTGGAAATTGCAATTGCAATAAGCAGAATCAATACAATAATGAACCCTTCCATAACCTTATCAATCTCTCTTTCGACCTAGAATAATAGTAAATACATTGCTATTTTAACCAAAACTATTCAAAATGTGTATAGTTTCGTACAAATAATTCTTCTAGGCTTAACCAGCCTCTCTTCAGCCAGCTCGGCAAGGTAAAATAGAAAAATTGACAGACCACATACAACTAGGATTCCCTTAAACATTGAAATAAAGTCCTTTTGATACCAGGCAGAAATTACATAACAGCCCAATCCTCTAGTCGCCCCGAATGTCTCACAGAAGAAAAGTACTGAGAAAGACTTACGGATTTCATTTTTTATATTACCGACAATACCGGAAACTATCTCAGGAATTATAATATTTCTGAACAATTGCTTTTTTGATGCTCCAAGGCTTAAAAGATAGTCTATACTCTCACTTCCAATATTGATTACAGTGTCTCTAGCTGACAGTATAATTTGAAACAGGCTTATAAGTGCTATGATTAGTATTATTGAGCCTTCATGGGCCCCAAATAAAGTAAAAACCACAGGGAGCAGTACCGCTTTAGGTATTGGATAAAATAAAACAACCAAGGGATCAAGCAACATATTGATTTTCTTACTCGCGGCCATAAAGTATCCGGTTATACTACCTAGAACCAATGCAATAGTGATACCTGCAATTATTCTATATAGGGTGACAAATATGTCTATACTCATATTCTCCTCGAAAAACAATTTAAACGAATCGAAAACCTCAACATTATTGGGAATTTGAGTTTCTGTAAAGAAAGCAGCAGAAAGCAACAACATTATGTTAATTATCAAAAAACCCTTAAGATATATTTTGGATTTTTTCATACCTATCATGTCTCCAATCTTCTTTAATTAATTGTCTTAATATTGAGGCAAGTTTTATAAATCTGGCAGAGGCCCTGTCCTCATCCCAACTGCTGAGTCCGGTTATATCAGCAATTATCCTGCCAGTCCCCGAGGACAGGACAATCACTCTGTTTCCAAGGAATATAGCCTCTTCTATACTGTGTGTTACCAAGAGCGTTGTAATACTAAATTCTCTAAAAATTTTTTTCAATTTTTTCTGAGCACATTCACGTGACAATAAATCCAGATTGGAGAAGGGTTCGTCCATTAATAGGACATCAGGTTTCATGATCAATCCCCGGGCTATGGCAGTACTTTGCAGTTCCCAATTTGTCAAGCATTCGGGATATTTGTCCAATATGCTTTCAATATTAAGCTGATTTGTAAGGTAATGCAGCAGGAATATCACTTCTTTATTGATTTGTATATTACGAATTTTTAGAGGCAGCAATATATTGTCTTTTATTGTTTTAAAACTTAAAAGCCCATACCCATAGGGAATATATGAAATTTTGAAATTTCGAGGTGTTAAAGACTCCCCATTCATAAGGATGTTTCCTTTAAAACAGCTTTTCAGGCCTGCGATAGTTTTAAGCAGGCTTGTCTTGCCACAGCCCGACGGTCCAATGATCGTACAGGTTTCTCCGTCTGAAACCTGCATATCCAACGGCCCGAAGACACTATGGCTTCCTGTTGTATCATCAAAATAAGCACTGACATTGCTAAGCTCAAGCATTGATAATTCCTCCCTTTATTTTTTAGACTGATAATTATATTCGAAATTACACCAATATATTCCAACCCCAAAATCTATCCTCCACAGTTATTCTCCAATAGAAAGACTTTTTTCTCTGACAGAAAGACTATTTCTTGAATTTCTGATTGAGATATGGTATCATAATAATGTGAGATTTCTATTACGCTAATGTTTTCGTCTTCCAACGGGGGAGTCTATTTTAATGGACTTTCCTTTTTATTTATGCTAAATCACAAATTTCACTGTTGCTATATCATAATACAATCAAGATGTGTGAATTAACTGTAAACTATTATTTACTTAATTAGAGAGGGTGTTAATCTGGAAAAAATACTAATTGAAATTACACTTATTCTTGTATTTACAAAGATCGGAGGACTTGTCAGCAGAAAGTTCAGAATGCCTGAGGTTTTAGGTGCCTTATTGGCAGGTGTTGTTCTCGGTCCGGCAGTACTAAACCTTGTTGAATATTCGGAAAATATTAAGCTATTATCTGATTTAGGCGTTATTATGTTAATGTTTCTGGCAGGCCTTGAAACTAATATTGATGATTTGAAAAAGGCCGGTAAAACCTCGTTTGTTATTGCCTTGATGGGTGTAATCATTCCCTTGATACTTGGTACAGCTGCGGCATATCTGTTTTTCTCGGATTTTTGGGAGAATCTTTTTGTTGGAGTAATACTAACTGCAACGAGTGTCAGTATTTCGGTACAGACTTTAACTGAGCTGGGTAAACTTAATACAAAAGCAGGAGTGAATATTCTCGGCGCCGCTGTAATTGATGATGTATTGGGTCTTATATTAATATCAATTGTTCTCGCAGTCTCACAAACCATAGGAAGTGGCGCATCAGGTGCATCGGCAGCCATAAGTCTTGTTCTGACCTTTGGTAAAATAATTGCCTTCTGTATAATAAGTATAATAATGATAACCATTGTTCCAAAGTATTTTAATAAGATATCTACTGATAACAGGCATAAAAGGGATCTTATTACCTATTCAATAGCCCTGGCTCTGTTGCTGGCGTTTATCTCAGAGCTTCTAGGCATCGCTGCAATAACAGGTGCATATATATGTGGTCTTACACTTTCACAGTTTATTCATAAGGAATATGTTGAGAAAAATGTCAAAGCCATATCTTCCGGCTTCCTATCCTTGATATTCTTTGCAAGTGTTGGTCTGGCTGCTAACGTTAAGGGTTTAAGCCCGAAGGTTATTCTTGTTACTTTAGTCATGTTCGTAGTTGCTGTAATTGGTAAGCTTTTTGGTTGTTCTGGCGCAGCGAGAATGCTTAAAATCAGCAAGAGAGAGTCCCTTCAAATTGGGGTCGGCATGATTTCCAGAGGTGAGGTTGCAATAATTACTGCTAATATCGGTATGCAGAATCATATTATTTCTGAGGAAATATATATACCGACGTTAATTGTTGTAATATTGACTACGGTTATTACTCCTGCGCTGCTGAAGGTAGTCTTCAGTACAAGGAAAAATCCCAAAGAATTGTCTTCATAGTCTTACTCTGGTTAGTTATTATACATTTAATTTATGCTTCAAAAACAGCGTCTTTAATAAACAAAACCCGGCGGTCCGTGTGGCTTTTCACAAGGACTTGCCGGGTTTTCAACATCTATTTCTGTTTAATTTTTAGTGTGTTTTACTTTGCTGTGAGCTTCGCTTGCAGTTCAAGTACTATTGCTTGAACTTCTGCTGATGTGATCTCGCCTTTAGGGTTAAAGTTACCTTTGTCGTCAAGCTTCATTACCCCTGAATACACGACGGCTTTTATTACATCTTTTGCCCATTTTCCGGCTTTATCAAGGTCTGAGATAGCAACCTCATTACCTGATAATTCTTTACCGCTCAACTGCATAACCTTGACAATAATAGCTGCAAGCTCTTCCCTTTTCAATTTTTCGTTTTCACGGTAATTGCCTTCACTGTCAGCAGTTAAAAGCCCCATCTGTTTTGCCGTATCCAGAGTATTCGGTACCCCTGCCAGAATTACTTCGAACAGCTGAGCTCTGGTAATAGTTTCATTTGAAGCCGTACCAACATCAAAAGTCAATATATTATTTTCAAACAACTCTTTATTTTCATTTACTTTCCGACTGTCTCCAACTGTTGAATAGGTACCCTTCTTCATCAGGTTTTCAAACAGCTTTGCAGAAGCCTTTACATCCTCAACGGTTAAGGACTTTATTTCATGGAGCAATTTGAGTTTTTCTTCATCTGTTTTTCCTGAAAGATAATTTACTATTGCACTTGATGCTCCTGAAAGCTCACCGCTTGGGTATGTATATTGGCTGTATGACTTAAGTATGTATCGTTCCAGGTCCTTCTGGGTCAAGTTGGCATTCTTTACATAATCCGCAAGGCCATTGTATACATCGTAGGTTTCCTTTATATTTGGATCACGGTAGGAGGTAATAATTAGTCCCTGGGAACCAAAGTTTACCATACCTCCGTAAGCGCCATACCCGAAACGGATTTTGGGGAGGATATAGTTTTCTTCAATAATTAAAGATAGCGGCAAGTACTTCCCTGAGAAAATAGCTCCCATTTCTTCGTAAGTGGCCGACACCATATTATACTGTACTGAAGTATCCATTACTATTGCCTCTTTTATTGAAGGCTTTTGCAACTTTGAATAGTCCTGCTTAACAATACTTTTTGCAGGCAATGCATCTATCACAGATTTAATTGCTGCTTCAAACTTGGATATATTATTTTTATTTCCAGCAAAGGTTGCAATCATGTTGGTTTTATTTACAACCATTTCTTTTATGGACTTAAGTTCACCAATTACTTCCTCAGGCCTTTCTTCCAACGTCTGTTCAAGCTTTACGAGGAAATTGTAGTAATCTAGTCCTGAAATATATGTATTATAATTGCTGCTGTCACTAAAATGAGAGGTGTTTCTGTCCATTAAAACCCCTAAAGGCTCATTAGTAACACTTGCTTTAAAATTAGATTTCTGAGTTTTAACAATATTAAGTAACTCTGCCTTATTATCAAAATTCGTATTAAGCAGCAACTCTTTTACAAGCTCTAGCTGCTTGTCATATTCTCCTATCAGGCCTATCCATGAAATAGCCATATATGGAGTGAAGCTTTTATCCTTTTTCTCTATTGTTGCTAAACCAAAGGAGGCTCCGCTTAAATATCTAATAACCTGAGTATTTAACTGCTGATGGTCGTAATTTTTCGTTTCAAGGCCACCAAGAACACTTGAAAACAATTTCAGGTAATGCAGTTTTTCAACAGGTATACTGGAGGTATCCAGATAAATAGTAGATAAAGCTGTCTCACCAACATTTGCTTCTGCAGATAGTATTCTGATTCCATCAGATAGTTTTGCTTCATTTACTTTATATTTTTTAACTTCTTCAGGAAGGTCTGTAATATTTACACCCTTAAGTGATTCAATAATTTTTTCATCGTCAGTTCTGCTGTTCCACTGGCTATACGCCTTTGTATCTTCAACGGTATTTGCTATTTCTTCCTTATTCATTGAAGCCTTTATATCTTCAAGCTTCTTTTTCAGTTCCTGCTCCTTCTTCTCAGCCAATCCGGCTTGAGGAACAGTCGTTACTAATGCTCCATGGTTATTCTTCTGTACGTATTTAGCAGTAAGATTCTCGAGATAGTTGTCTTTCAGTTTAGCCCCGATATCTTTTAACGCTTTATAGTATACATTTAAATAATCAGTTTTTCCGGATACAACCCACTTTTGGGAGATTGCCACAGATAACCCCACACCGAGGTTACGGCTTTCTGTTATGTTTGCATTGCTTAACATAGTTGCCGAAACAATTGCGTCTATGGCAGCCTTATCAATACCGTTTTTTACTATATCACCTATTGTACTGTCAACCAGCTTTTTAAAATCTTCCTTTCGGTTTTCATCGGCATTAATTGTAGTGAATGATAATATGGGCTGAGCTGATATATCTATTACATTCGCGTATACGCTTCCCCCTATTTTACTTTCATTAAAAGCCTTTTGCAGTGGGGAGGACGGTTGATTGAGATATGCACTGACAAGCTGCAGTCCCGTTATTTCTTCCTCGGTTATATCATTCAATACAAAAGCATAATCTATTTCAGATGCATTCTTAGTATTGGATTTGGCTGAAACCGGGAATTGATAGGTTTTTTCTACCTTTTCCTTGGCAGGAGCCACTCTTCCTGTATCAATCTTGATATCCTTCTTATCATATTTTGAAAGATATTCATCATTTATATGTTTTAAAAACTTCTCATAATCAACATTTCCATATAGAACCATTAATGAATTAGACGGATGATAGTAAGTCTGATGATATTTAATAAGTTGATCATATGTAAGATCGGTCATAACATCAGGGTCTCCGACTGATGAATAAGACTGGGCACTATTAGGGTAAAGAGTTTTTAGTACATTACGGAGAGCTGCTTCATTTATATTACCAGCCTTCATCTCATTATATACCACTCCGGTTACAGTTAAAGGTGATTTTTCATCAGCCAGCTCATATCTCCAGGCTTCTCTTGCGAAAATATTCTTATCACTGTAGACCAGCGGGTTGTAAACACAGTCCAAATATAAATCTGCTAACTTCATCAGTTGAGCTTCGCTCATAGACGCAATGGGATAGGTAGTCCATGTCTGGGAAGTCATTGCATTAACATAAGTACTGTAAGTCTGGTTTGCTGCAGTAAACATTACATCTTTAAGGGGATACTTCTTTGAACCTGATATGGTTATGTGCTCTAAAATATGGTTTAAACCGGTGTCATCTATGGCCGGAGTTTTAAAGGTGATATCAAAGGATCTGTCTATATCCTTACTCTGTATAAACAGCAGTTCTGCTCCGGTTTTTTCATGCTCGAACAAAACTGTTTTGGAATTTATCAAATCCATGTTACCTATTTCCATTGTCTTAAAGCCTGAAATTACTGTTCCAACCTCCGGAAGTGCTTTAAGTTGTGTGTCGTTGCTACTGGCGGCTACTGATGCAGGTAAAATACTAAGCATCATAAACAATACCAACATAAGTGAAACAATCTTTTTCATTACTGTTTTATCTCCTTTTCAACTGTTATATTTAATACTTTACCATTTTACTATACGAAACAAGTCGCTGATTGTCTTACTAATTTAGCAAATTATTGATAACATGTCAATTTGCCACACCCTCTGTTATCTGATAGTAAGCGAATTAAACCCCGAATAATATTTTTTTACCAACATGGGAAATCTAACAAAAGTAAGTTAAATACCTCACATGCTCTAAAGACATTACTTACTTATTAATATGAAACAGTAATATAAAAAGATAGGAGATTTAATTTATGCAAAACCTTATAGATAGTACTTTTTTGAAACCGGTTGAATCCTACTGGATTGCAACTACTCCATCAACAGACTATCCTTCCTTACAAGAGAATATAAAGACAGACATACTTATTGTAGGCGGAGGAATAACCGGCTTAACGAACGCATATCTCCTGCAAAAGGAGGGCTTTGATGTAGTTGTAATTGATTCCTTCAGGATAGCCATGTCTACATCAGGACACACAACAGCTAAAATAACTTCACTTCACGATTTGAAATATACGACACTTAAAAAGAAAATCGGAAGCGATGGGGCAAAAAAATATGGTGAAATAAATCAAAACGCTATTTCACTGATTGAGAATATAATAAGTGAAAACAAGATCAGCTGTGATTTTAGTCATCAGTCTAACTATGTCTATACCCTGGACGATATGTATATAGAAAAACTGGAGAATGAAGTAGCAACGGCGCGTGAGCTTGGACTGCCTGCCGAGTTTGCTACCAATCTTGATCTTCCTTATGAGGTTAAGGGCTCAGTACGCTTTGACAGGCAGGCACAATTCCACCCAAGAAAATATTCGCTTGCCTTGGCTGATATCTTTGTAAAAAATGGAGGACACATATTCGAAAATACCACCGCTATAGACATTCATGAGGACAGAGAATGCAGAACCTCAACCAGGGACGGATTTAGTATTATATCAAGCAAAGTCATTATTGCCAGCCACTTTCCCTTTTATGACGGGGGAGGCTTTTTCTCTGCAAGAATGTTCGCAGAACGTTCTTACGCCCTTGCCGCTATAGCTGGAATAAAAGTGTCGGGAGGAATGTATATATCGTATGAAGAACCTACTAGGTCGGTGAGAACTCAGCCTTTGGAAGATGGCGGGCAAATTCTTATATTAGGCGGGGAGCATCATAAGACTGGAGAGGATGATAATGAAAGAGAACACTATAAAAATCTCATTAAGTGGGCGGATGATACCTTTCAGGCATTGGAAATTCCATATCGCTGGTCAACCCAGGACTACACAGCTATGAATGAGATACCTATAATAGGGCACTTAACATCCCGGAAATTGAATATCTTTATTGCAGCAGCTTATCAAAAATGGGGCATGACTACCAGTACTGTTTCAGCTATGATAATTAAAGATATTCTTACAAAGGGTAAAAGTGAGGTTGAGGATATTTTTTCACCTTCGAAATTGGCCCCCATCAGTTCTGCTAAAAACTTTATAAAGGAAAATGCTGATGTTGCTGAAAGTCTGATAGAGGGCAAGCTGATGCAGCTTCCCGAGGACATCTCTCTGGATCCTGGAAAAGGTAAGGCATTAATGTTTAATGGTAAGAGGGCCGGGGCTTATAAAGATATGGACGGAAACCTCTTTATAGTAGATACTACCTGCAAACATCTTGGCTGTGAGGTTCACTGGAATTCTGCCGAAAACACCTGGGATTGTCCCTGTCATGCTTCACGCTATAATTATGATGGAACAGTAATTGACGGTCCGGCCTTGAAGCCCCTGGACAGGCTATTATAAATAATAAACACTTATTTTATTATGACGGTTTCCTTTTCATCTTTGGAAGGTATTACTGCACCAGTTTTGTATGGAGAAGTCATTTTATTTATATTTACAAGCTTGATTACAATAAAGGGCAAATAAAGTATCATCCATAGCACGCAACCCAGTACAAAAGTCAATACAAGATACCCCGGACTCCCTACTAGCTTCTCAAAGCTCTCCATTGGAGAACCTGCCGCCGGATATCGTAAGAAAAAGTAATTGCCACCGGTAATAGCGTTAATAGGTGTGATAATTACTGCAAAGCCAACCAGCATTGCAATAACCTTCGGAAGCTTTTTGATATCCGGCCTGAAGCCCATGCAAAACACCATAATGAGAGGTATCAGGCATATGATGCCATGTACAAGCATTGTCTGAATATAAATAAAGGTCATGGAAGGATAATAGAAAACATCAGGTGTCAGAAGTGTCATAAACGCCGGAGCCAATCCTATTGCATAGGAGTACTCCTGAAGAAGCCTATTCCTTTTAAAGGCCATTAAAGGCAATAGTATTGACATAAGGCTGCATAGATGCAGCGGGAGTGTATATCCCCAGGAAAACTCCCCCACACTTTTATACCATGCTATCTGAGCCAACTCCAAAAAGGGAAGCATTATGGAAATAACTTGTACGGCTCTCCATTTTACTTCAACACTTTTGTCTTTCAGAATTAGAATTATTATTAACCATAAACAAAAAACCATTCCAAGAGTCAATAAATGTTGACTCGAAAAAAGTTCATTCCTATACTCTTTTGGAATTTGATCTATATATGTAAAAAAATACTTGAACATCTCCCCTGTTTCCTCGTGAAAATATGTTGTCCCCTAATGATATATATTCTTAATCTTGAATTATTATTAATAAAGTAATTTATCATAATTGACACTATATATAGTATTGATTTAATATATATTTATGCTCAAAAAAAATAAGCTTAGGAGAGATTAGTATGATTAGACGAGACGAGGTAAACAAGGTTATTCTGCCTGAATCCGAAATTCCCAGGCAATGGTATAATATTGTGGCAGATATGCCAAACAAACCGGCACCCTATCACAACCCAGCCACACTTAAATTAATTGAACCTGATGATATGAAAGCAATTTTTCCTGACGAGATTATAAAACAGGAAATGACAAACGATCGCTATGTTGACATTCCAGACCAGGTCAGGGAAATGTATAAACAATTCAGACCAAGCCCGCTCTACAGGGCAAAAGGACTCGAAAAATTGTTGGGGACTACTGCACGTATATATTACAAATATGAAGGAACCAATGCAACTGGAAGTCATAAGCTTAATTCAGCTATTCCACAAGCATATTACAATAAAATTGCCGGTATTAAAAGGCTTGCCACAGAAACAGGAGCTGGACAGTGGGGAAGTGCATTAAGCCTCGCTACAAGCCAGTTTGGTCTTGAATGTTCCGTATATATGGTAAACGTAAGCTATATGCAAAAACCCTATAGGCGTTCGTTTATGAAAACCTTCGGGGCAAGTGTAGTCGCCAGTCCCAGTAACAGGACCAACTGTGGAAGAAGTGTTCTTGAGAAAGATCCAAACTGTTCGGGCAGCCTTGGTATAGCAATAAGTGAGGCTGTAGAAGATGCTGCAACACATGCTGACACAAACTACGCACTTGGAAGCGTTTTAAATCACGTATGCCTCCATCAGACCATTATAGGTATCGAAGCTAAGAAACAGTTGGAAATGCTAGATGAATATCCTGACGTCATTTTTGCCTGCTGTGGCGGCGGAAGTAATTTCTCTGGAATTACCTTTCCATTTTTACAGGATAAATTCAATGGGAAAAAGCTTAGAGCGGTGGCAGTTGAGCCCTCTGCCTGCCCTACCTTGACAAAGGGAGTTTTTGCATACGACTATGGCGATACTGTAAAGGTTGCCCCCATTACAAAAATGTACACCCTAGGTCATGACTTCATACCTGCAGGAATTCACGCAGGAGGTCTCAGGTATCATGGAGAATCTGCAATAGTAAGTCAGCTGTATCATGATGGAATTATTGAGGCAAAAGCATACGGTCAAAAGTCGGTCTTTGAGGCAGCTGTTACTTTCGCAAGAACAGAAGGGATTGTACCTGCTCCCGAATCAGCACACGCCATCCGCGCAGCAATAGACGAGGCTCTGCTTGCAAAGGAAGCCGGTGAAGAAAAGGTTATTCTTTTCTGTCTAAGCGGTCATGGTTATTTCGATTTTGCCGCTTATGAAAATTACTATGAAGGCAACCTGGACGATATTGACTACGCGCCTGAAGGCAGTCTTAATAATTTACCGGATATTAAATAATTTTAAAATATTTATCACATGAGCTGTGAAAAGGAAACCTATCAGTGCGTGAGTACAAAATAAAATAATTTGGACGCATGGTAGAAAAGATTCTCGGCCATACGCTTTAACTTATCAAATGAGCTGTGAAATGGTGAACTCATCAGTGCGCGAGTACAAATAAAAATAATTTCGAAGTATGGTAGAAAAGGAGTAGAAAAAGCAAAATAGCTTTTTCTACTCCTTTTCGTGTACAAGAAATTATTTTTATTTAGTATGGGAGCACCATAACGCAACATTTCCCAGCTCATTTGATATTTCATAAAGTACTACCTGTCTAAAATCAAGGATTTAAATACGGCCAGGTATTCCCTGAGAAAAACATTCGGGTATATCCACCAGGGAGTGCCAGAGCTTATACCATAAGCATCTAATCCTACCCTTTTGGCCAATAGCTTGGATCTGAACATATGGAAATCGTTAGTTATAATCA
>JAEYNI010000255.1 GCA_023412635.1 Bacillota bacterium | reverse complement strand
CAGAGGATTTGGTGGATCCGGTGGTGGTACAGACCTGAAATATACAGATGACAAAATCAGCAGCTACTCAAACATTTTTGATAATGAGGTTTTTAAAGGCACTGATGAGGATTACAACACCGTAATTGAAGCCTTGAAGAATCTGAATTCAGGCACTGAACTTGAAAAATATGTGGATGTGGATGCCACCTTAAGATACTTTGCTGCAAATACTGTTCTGGTCAATTTGGACAGCTATTTCGGCAATATGAAGCACAATTACTATTTGTATGAAGAGGACGGCAGGCTGACAATGCTGCCCTGGGACTACAACCTGGCATTTGGGGGCTTCCAGTCGGGATCGGCTGAAGCTGCAGTGAATTTTCCAATAGACACACCGGTTTCCGGGGTTGATATGTCTGAGCGCCCTATGCTGGCAAAACTTCTTGAAGTTGAAGAATATAAAGACAAGTATCATGAATACTTACAGCAGATTGTGGATGAATACTTCAACAACGGCAGATATGAAAGTACAATTAATAATGTCAACACACTTATTTCAAACTATGTAAAGGAGGATCCATCAGCTTTCTACACATACCAGCAATACACCGAAGCGGTTCCGATGATAACGGAATTTGGAAAGCTCAGGGCAAAGAGTATAGAAGGCCAATTGGACGGGACTGTTCCAGCAACTACAGATGAACAGACTAAAGCAAGTGATAAACTTATTGATGCATCATCGATCAATCTATCAACTTTGGGCTCCCAGGGCGGTGGTTTCGGAGGAGGGGATTGGGGCGGCAAACGCCAAAATATGAATACAGATAATGCAAAGTCAAATGCCCCCCAGAATGGAGGACCCCAGAATGATTCTCCAACCCAAAATGATTCTCCAACCCAGAATGAGCCTCTGCAAGAGAATACTCAGCAGAACGCTCCTGACCAGGGCGGTCAGCAACAGCTGGATAATCTGCAGACTGACGGCGACCAAAAAGGCATTCCGGGGTTTGACAATATGCCTGATAGAGAAATAATGATGCAGGCAATGCAGATAATTCAAGAGGCAAATGGGCAGGAACTGACTGAAGAACAGATATCCAGCCTGAAAGAACTCGGACTGACAGAGGAACAAATCACATCAATTCAACAGATGGCTAACAGCTTTGGAAATGGAGGAATGCCGCAAGGTGGACCTGGAGGGGATTTCCAATGGGGAGGAGAACCTCCTGAGGGTGACTTCGGTATGGCTCCCCCCACAGGGCAGCAACCGAATTCTGCCGGCAGCTTTTTCAATAAATCCAATATATTCATTATAGCCGGCAGTACAGTATTTTTGATAGCAGGTTTGATTTTTGTTGCAAAATTCAAAAGGCAGAAGTATGTATAAGTTTTAGTACCCATAAATGAAGTTTTTGTGTATAAATAAAAAAGAAGTTTGTCTATATATAATAAATTAATTCGGGTACTAAATAGAATAAAGCGAAAGGGCTCCTTGCAGGTTTGAAGGAGTCCTTTCGCTGTGTTATTTGACACGTATAAGGCTTTTTAGTATAGTTAATGTATTATTATGCAGATTATGTAATAAATACTTTTTTGGAGGATGAATTACGTTGCTTACCAGGATACTATTGCTTATAGTTCTTGTTTTCTTAAACGCATTCTTTGCCGGAGCTGAAATTGCTCTGATATCGTTAAATGACAAGCTCATTAAGAAACAGGCGGAGGAAGGTAATAAAAAAGCAAAGCAACTATACAACTTCTTAAGTGAACCAAGTCGTTTTCTTGCAACTATTCAAATTGGAATAACCTTTGCTGGTTTTCTGGCCAGTGCCTTTGCGGCTGAGAGTTTCGTAGATGATCTGGTAAGCCTTGCAACAAGACTTGACCTGCCTCTTGGAGAGGCTTTAATCCGAACAATATCTCTTGTATTGATAACTATAATTCTTTCATATTTTACACTTGTTTTTGGTGAACTAATCCCAAAAAGAGTGGCCATGCAGAAAGCCGAATTAATATCCAGAATAGCCGTTGGACCTTTAACTCTACTGTCTCGAATAACCAATCCGTTTGTAAAATTTCTTACAGGTTCAACCAATTTCTTTATAAAGCTCTTTGGGGGAAATCCTTCGGCTGAGGATAATGAAAGAGTTACTGAAGAAGAAATTCGAATGATGATGGAGGTTGGAGAAGAAAAAGGTGTTATTCAGGATACCGAAAAAGAAATGATTGATAACATTTTTGACTTTGACAACAAGCAGGTATCTGAAATTATGACCCACAGGACAAAAATTGTAGGTATCCAGGTAGATTCGGATCTGGAATATGCATTATATGTAATGGAAAGGGATAAGTACACAAGAGTCCCAGTTTATAAGGAAAATATCGATAATATTGTAGGAATACTCCACGTGAAGGATTTGATTCAGTATATGCTGAGTCCATCAAAACAGTTCAATCTGGAAAATATAATCAGGGCCCCCTATATGGTGCCCAAATCCAAGCGTACAGACGAACTTTTCAGGGAAATGCAGAAGAACAAAATACATATGGCTGTGGTAATTGACGATTACGGTGGTACAGCAGGAATAGTGACCATGGAAAACCTGCTGGAGGAGATAGTAGGGAACATATTTGATGAATATGATATAGAACATAAGGATGTTGAATATCTGGAAAATGATACATATGTTTTTGAGGGTGCCATAAGCCTGGATAAGGTATCTGAAGTACTGAAGGAGACATTGCCGGTTGATAATTTTGTTACTCTAAGCGGGTTTATTATGGATCTGCTGGGAAGAATACCGAAAACCGGAGAGAATCCCGAAGTAGAATATAAGAATATTGCTTTCAGGGTTACCGAAATTGAAGGTAAGAGGATTGAAAAGGTTGAAGCGAGAAAGATATTAGAAACTGCAAATGTTGAATAATAGACCTAATAAAAACTTCATGGACGTCATATAACATTTATAACATTGGGCAAAAAGGCTGCCTCAAAATAGAAATTGAAATTCTATTTTGAGGCAGCTCTCTTCTTACCTAACAAAAGTTAAGGCAGCGAACTCCCCCTTAGTAATGAAAGTAAATTAAACATAAATTAAGTGATAATAACATAAAATTAATATAATTAATTAACATTTAATAAAAATTAATAAATAAATTAAAATTTTTAAAATAAAAGTGTTGACAATTTCTGAGAATAGGAATAATATATAGTTGTAAGCTTAATAATATTAAACAAGTGATTAAAAAAATTAATATTTAATACAAAAGATTTAAAGGTTAATCAGGTTCAATAAATATTTTCTAAAATTTTAAGAGGTGATTTTATGGCAAGAGAAGCTATTGGTAAGTGCCCGGTTTGCGGGAGTGAAACAGAGGTTACAAGAATAACCTGTAATAGTTGTGACACAGTTATAGAAGGACACTTTGCACTATGCAAGTTCTGCAAATTGACAATTGATCAAAGAAACTTCTTGGATGTATTCATAAAATGCAGAGGAAACATTAAGGAAGTCGAGAAGGAACTTGGAGTGTCGTATCCTACTGTTAAGAATAAGCTGGAGGATGTTGCGTCAGCCCTTGGACATAAGGGAGAACCAATACCTGAGGTTCCTGGCAGAAGGAAGGAAATACTTGATAAATTGAATTCCGGCGAAATTAGTGTTGAAGAAGCATTAAGCCAAATGAAGGAATAATAAATGCGGGTGAATTAGGAGGGAGTTTAGCGATGTCTATTAGCGAAGAAAGATTACTTATATTAAAGATGGTGGAGGAAAAGAAAATATCCACCGAGGAGGCTGCAAAGCTGTTAGCGGCACTTGAAGATGAGACTAAAAAGGAAAATACTGAAAATTTCAACTATAGAAGAAATCAAAAATCAAACGGTTTTGCTGAAGAAGCAGCAAAGGTAAGAGACAGGGTAAATGATTGGAAGAAGGAATTTAAAACTAATTACAACCAGGCTGATTTTGACAACATGATTGATGATTTTGCAAATAAGGCTGAAAAGTTTGGTAAAAATGTTGCGACTACAACTGCAGGAATAGTTGACAAGGTTATTGATTACGTTGGAAGCTTTGTAGACACAAATTCCTTCAACATTTTTGGAAGCCTGCAGACGGTACAGAAAAATTTTGAAGTTATTCCTGCAGAAGGTGCAAATCTTGAAATAAGCGGAATTAACGGCAGTATTACAATAAAAAAGCATCTTGACCCTAAAGTTATGGTCATTTCCAGAATAAAGAGTCCCTCCCCGACAGGAGAAGGAATTGTTACCTTTACAGATGATCCTCAGAATATATCAATAAAGGTCAGCAACACAGCTTTTAATGTTAGTGTATCCCATGAGATATTTATACCCGATGTTAAGTTTAAGACAATAAAGATAGAGAATTCAAACGGTAAAATTTATATTGAAGATTCTCTTTCCGAAGAGATCATTGCAACCACAAAGAATGCCCATATTGAGCTGATGGGTGTAAACAGCGATAAGGTTTCAGTTAATACCAAAAACGGCAGAGTACAGCTGAATTATATAATCGGCGATAAAATTGACATAAATACCAGCAATGCCGTTATAGATATTAAACACATAAAAGTGAAGGATGTCAGCGCTATTACCATAAACGGCAGAATTAACATCGAGAACGCTCAGAATATTGACGAAAATTCAGATATGAATATGTATCTCAAAACCTCCAACGGCGGCATCAAGGTAAATATGAATGATATGGACAGCAGGGTTTATAAAGTAAAGGCTCATGCAAGCAACGGTTCCATAAACCTTCTTATACCTGAAATAGTATATCACAATGTAAACCGTAAAGGCGTTACCGGAAGTTTTGTTGAGGCTGAAAGCAAGAATTACGAAGCAGGGCTCAACAAGGTTAATATTACCGGTGAAACCATGAACGGGTTGATTGAGATAGTTAGGTAATTGTTTAGTAGTTAAATGCTTACGAGATAAAAATTTATATAGAACTTAGTACCCCTAAAAGAACTATCTTTAAATGGCTACTTAAAGATAGTTCTTTTATTGCGTCTAAATATTGTTCATGTTATAATAACTAATTGCGATATAAATTACAGATTTTAATGTGTATTAATTTAAGAGGACACATTCTGGACACGATAATATGGCAAGTAATAGTCAGTGGAGGATTTTATGTTTGATAAACTGCAGTCGGCAGAGGACAGGTACGAGGAAATAAGCCACAAGTTAAGCGATCCTGATGTTATTAATAATCAGGAGGAATATAAACGATATATGAAGGAATACTCTGATCTGGAGGAGATAGTTCAGAAGTTCAGAGAGTACAAGAAAGTAACCTCTGACGTTGAAGAGGCTAGAGAACTCTTGAACGATACTCTTGACAAGGATTTCCGTGAAATGGTTCAGGCTGAATTCGAGGATGCCCAGGAAAAGCTGGAAGCTATAAAGAAACAGCTTAAAGTTATGATAGTACCCAAGGATCCTAACGATGACAAAAATGTTATTGTAGAAATCCGTGGCGGCGCAGGTGGTGAAGAGGCCGCACTTTTTGCGGGGGTACTCTTCAGAGCCATGACCAGATATGCTGAGAGAAGGCGCTGGAAATACGAGATACTTGACTCAAACCCTACTGAACTCGGAGGTTTCAAGGAAGTTGTGTTCCTGATTGAGGGTAAGGGGGCATACAGCCGTCTTAAGTTTGAGAGTGGTGTTCATAGAGTTCAGCGAGTACCCTCTACCGAATCAAGCGGACGTATTCATACATCTACAATAACAGTAGCAGTTCTTCCCGAGGTTGAAGAGGTTGATGTGGATATAAACCCTAATGACCTGAGAATTGATACTTACAGAGCGAGCGGTGCCGGAGGTCAGCACATTAATAAGACCGATTCTGCTATAAGAATAACGCATATACCGAGCGGTATTGTAGTAGCCTGCCAGGATGAACGATCACAGCACAAAAATAAGGACAAGGCTATGAAGATATTGAGATCCAAACTTTATGACGCTGCTCAGGAGCAACAGATTAACGAAGTTGCCCAGGACAGAAAAAGTCAGGTCGGTACCGGCGACAGAAGTGAAAGAATCAGGACCTATAACTATCCTCAGGGCAGAGTTACCGACCACAGAATAAACCTCACTCTGTATAAGCTTGACCAGGTACTTGATGGTGATCTTGATGAAATAATTGATGCACTTATTACCACTGACCAGTCTGAAAAATTAGGCAGCGGCAGTGACGACGAAGATTAAAAATTGTTAATATTCTGCGGCATTTTAGAATAGTATGTCTTATAGCGAGACGATAGATTTCCACCTCGTTATAGACTTACTATATAAGGATGGGACTGCTGTGGAACACATATTAAAAATTGCTGTAGTAGGCTTGATATCAGGAATTACCGGAACAGGTATTGGTGGATTGATAGCCTTTTTTGTGGGCAAAAATATAAGTAAAAGGACATTGAGTTCAATATTGGAGTTCTCGGCAGGTCTGATGACTTCGGTGGTTTGTTTTGAGTTGATACCGGAAGCGGTTGATATAGCAGGTCTTAACCTTACATTAATAGGGGTACTGCTGGGAATACTGATAGTAATTTTTATCGATGATATTGTTAAGCAGATTGATGCAGTAAAGAATGCAAAAGGTAATTCAGACCTGTTGAGGGCAGGAATTCTGGTCTCGATAGGTCTTGCTATGCACAATCTGCCGGAGGGTTTCGCAGTAGGCTCGGGTTTTGAAGCCTCATTCAGCCTTGGAATTACGCTTACACTGATAATCGCAATACATGATGTCCCTGAAGGTATTGCCATGGCATTGCCCATGAGAGTCGGGGGATTCTCGGCTGTAAAAGCCTTCGTGCTGACTATACTGTCAGGTGTGCCTATGGGGATTGGCGCCTTGATAGGAGCTGCTTTAGGGCAGGTTTCTGAGCAATTCATCGGGATTTGCCTGGGGTTTGCCGGTGGTGCAATGCTTTTTGTTGTATATGGAGAATTAATACCTGAGTCAAAAAGGATGTATTTGGGCAGAATGTCCTCTGTAGGCAATATACTTGGTATTTTGTGTGGTATAATAGTAACGATGATAAATTGAAATTAGAAGTAAGAAGTAAGAAGTTAGAAGTTAATGATGCAAGATCGGCCTTTAGGCCTTAAATCGTCTGACAGTGAGAATAAAGCATATCAGTTTGAAAATACCATAATGAGTAATGCAGGAGCACAGAAGAAATGGTTACCAAAGTTATAAAAATAGATCCTTCAAATATTGATATAGAAAAACTTAATGAAGCTGTTGAATTACTAAGATCCGGCAGCATTGTCGCAATTCCCACCGAAACGGTATATGGACTTGGTGCCAATGCACTTGATCCTGAAGCTGTAGAAAAAATTTACAAAGCTAAAGGAAGGCCTTCAGATAATCCGCTTATAGTACATATTGCAGAAAAGGAAAAGGTTTATGAGCTCACCGAAAGCATATCGGAAAAAGCTGTAATACTGATGGACAAGCTATGGCCGGGCCCTCTGACACTTGTACTAAAAAAAAGTCCAATTATTCCTGAGATTATTACTGCCGGACTGGATACTGTGGCAGTTCGTATGCCCGGACATCCGGTGGCACGTGAGCTGATACGGCTGGCAGGAATACCTGTCGCTGCGCCCAGTGCAAATGCATCCGGTAAACCAAGTACCACAACGGCGCAGCACGTCCTTGACGATATGGAAGGCAAAATTGCAATGGTGGTTGATGCAGGTGTCTCTCAGGTGGGCTTGGAGTCGACGGTACTGGATGTTTCGGTGGACCCTCCTGTACTTTTAAGACCCGGTGGTATAACGCCAAGTCAAATTGAAAAGTTTATCGGTCCCATAGACATGGATAAAACCATTTTAGGGAAAATTAGTTCAGAAAACATTCCAAAGTCACCGGGTATGAAATATGCACATTACTCCCCTAAAGCGCATGTTGTTATAGTTAGAAGTATAAATAGAGACAAGCAGACAGATAAAATTGCCGAGTTGGCGAAGAAAGCTGGAAGCGAGGGAAAGAAGGTGGGGATTTGCGCCACCGATCAAACAAAGGATTTATATAATGGCTTTGAGATTCTGTCCATGGGAGATAGAGATATCCCCGAAACCATTGCAGCAAGTTTATTTGCTCTCTTAAGAGAATTTGACGACAGAGGTGTTGATATAATTTTTGCTGAAGCAGTAGACGAGCATGAGGTGGGTCTGGCAATAATGAACAGAATGGTTAAGGCCGCCGGCTATGACATAGTAGAAGCTTAACGCAGGATTCGTATAATTGAAATGTGGAGGTAATCATGCAAACTGAACAGTACAATGAAAATATGTTGGTTCCTGATAGAGATGCTAATACTCTTAATATTATATTTGTATGTACCGGAAACACCTGTAGAAGCTGTATGGCTGAAGGTATATTCAGAGCATTTTCTCAGCAGCGGGAGAGCCTTATGGGAGCAGTTGTTTCGTCAAGAGGGATTCAAGCCTTCGATGGAGATCCTGCTTCCCTGCATTCTGTTGAAGCGTTGAAAAAGCTTTGGGGCATTGATATATCTATTCATAAGGCAAGGCTTCTCAGCCCGGAAGATATGAATAAAGCCGGACTGATATTGACTATGACAAGACAGCACAGAGATTTTCTCAGAAGCAGATTCCCTGGAAAAAAATTCATTATTTATACCTTGAAGGAGTATGCTTATCCTGAGCAGGCAGCTGATGGAAGCAGTCTGGATATCACCGATCCCTTCGGAATGCCTTATGAAAGCTATGAAGCCTGTGCAAGAGAAATCTACGACAGTGTTCACAGGGTTATATCACATAGGTTCGACAGCAGATAGGAAACGCGAACCAATAGGGCTATTTTTTTTGACATGTAATAATTTATACTATAAAATAATAAAGAATGGCATACCTAAAAAACAGTTAAAATAATATGAAACAAATATTAAATAGTGGCACAGGCAATTTTCCTTAACAAGACTTCCGATAGTACTTATAATATATATGGTCTGCTTCGGCAAATTGGTACTGCGCCGGAAATGGAGATAAATTTGATAGCAATAGGTAGTGATCATGCTGGGTATCTGCTGAAAGCGGATATAATAAAATTCCTTGAAAGCAAGGGACTGAAAGTCAAGGATTTCGGAACCAATTGCCCTGATTCTGTAGACTATCCGGATTATGGACAAGCAGTAGCCGAAGCTGTAAGTAATCAGGAATGTGAAAAGGGTATTGTTATATGTGGTACAGGAATAGGTATTTCAATAGCATGTAACAAGGTTCCGGGAGTAAGATGTGCTTTGTGTACCGACAGCTATATGGCTAAGATGAGCAGACAGCACAATAATGCAAATGTTCTTGCAATTGGTGAAAGAGTCGTAGGCCCGGGTGTTGCCCTGGACATCATTGAAACCTGGCTTGAAACAGAGTTTTTAGGCGGTAGGCATGGTAACAGAGTTAATAAGATTTCCAATATTGAAAAAAAATATTTTACAAAGTGAGGAATAAAAATGGAAAGTGTATTTGTTTTTGACCACCCACTGATACAACACAAAATTTCTTTACTTAGGGATAAGAACACAAACACTAAGGAATTCAGGGAACTGGTATCAGAAATTGCAATGCTTATGGGCTATGAAGTAACAAGAAATATGCCACTGAAGGAAGTCGAGATTGAAACACCTGTTGGAATAGCTAAAACTAAAGTTATTTCAGGTAAAAAATTAGGAATCGTTCCAATTCTGAGAGCCGGTTTGGGCATGGTGGACGGTATGCTAAGTTTGCTTCCCATGGCAAAGGTTGGACATATAGGTTTATATAGAGATCCTGAAACCTTGGAGCCTGTTGAATACTACTGCAAGCTTCCCGTTGATGTTGAGGAAAGAGAAATAGTTGTGCTGGATCCAATGCTTGCAACAGGCGGATCAGCATCTGCAGCAATTCAATTTATAAAGAACAGAGGCGTAACCAACATTAAATTAATGTGTCTGATTGCTGCAAAAGCCGGAATAGAAAGAATCCGTAAAGATCATCCGGATGTAGAGATTTACTGTGCAGCTGTTGATGAGGTTTTAAACGATCACGCTTACATTGTTCCTGGCTTGGGAGATGCAGGTGATAGACTCTTCGGAACCAAGTAGTACTTTAAGGAAAATTATCAATTTTTATGCGAAATATGTATGAAGACGTTAGCGCATAATTGTAGCAGGGGGGTATATATGAGGCCATCTTGGGATGAATACTTCATGCAGATAGTGGATCTGATAAAAACCAGATCTACCTGCATGAGAAGACAGGTTGGAGCAGTTATTGTCAAAGACAAAAGAATACTTTCGACCGGTTATAACGGTGCACCTGTAGGGTGTAAACACTGTTCTGAAGTAGGCTGTTTAAGAGAAAAGCTTAATATACCTTCCGGTCAAAGACATGAACTGTGCAGAGCCATTCATGCGGAACAGAACGCAATTGTTCAGGCCGCTTACAGCGGGACCAGCGTTAATGGTGCCACTTTATATGTGACAACACAGCCCTGCGTTTTGTGTGCAAAGTTAGCTATCAATGCAGGAATAATACGTATTGTATTTAACGGAGATTATCCAGATGAACTGTCTATGACTCTACTTGAGGAAGCAGGTATCGAGGTAGTTAAGGTTTAATATTAAACTAAATCAGAACCAGAGGGAGTTTTAACACCTCCCTCTATTTTGATGTTTGGAGACCAAACCGAAAGAAGTATTTTGACTTCTCCAAGAACGGAAGGTGTATGAATGTCTAGTGTATTTGAGTATTTTATTTCTTTCACCCTTGCTTTTATAGTAGCATTTTCAGCAACTCCGGTTGTTAAAAGCCTGGCTTTTAAAATAGGGGCTGTTGATATCCCGAAGGATGACAGAAGAATGCATAAACAGCCTATAGCAAGACTGGGAGGCTTTGCAATTATTGCTGGGTTCTTTGTGTCAATACTTTTCAGCATAATCAGTTCCAGAGTTTTGTCAGTAGGTACGGCTATTGTTTTTGACACGCAGTTTATTGGAATGCTGATTGGCAGCTCTATTATAGCGATCCTTGGAGTGATTGATGATATAAAGGCTTTAAGTGCAAAACTTAAATTTCCGATTCAGATAATAGCAGCACTTATAGTTGCTGTTACAGGTACAAGGATCGACTTTATAACAAACCCGTTTTCTGATATAGGTATTTCAACCTTTGGACCATGGATTTCATACCCTATAACAATTTTATGGATTGTGGGAATAACAAATGCAATTAACCTTATTGACGGTCTTGACGGCTTGGCAGCAGGAGTATCCTCAATCGGTTCATTATCGTTGTTTTTTGTATCGGTTATCAGACCGGAGCCAGATATACATACGGCAGTTCTGGCGGCAATTCTTGCAGGCTCAGCCCTTGGTTTTCTACCATATAATTTCAACCCTGCAAAGATATTCATGGGAGATACGGGAGCAACCTTTCTGGGGTTTATGCTCGGAACCATATCAATTCAAGGTACGTACAAGGCCTATACGGCTATAGCAATAGCAGTTCCGATTCTGGTGCTTGCCTTACCTTTGTTTGATACCGTCTTTGCAATTCTGAGAAGAGTAGCCAGCGGAAAATCGCCAATGACTGCAGACAGGGGTCACCTTCACCACAGGCTGGTGGATATGGGACTCACACAAAGACAGTCTGTATCACTGATATACGTGGCTAGTGCAGCACTGGGTCTGTGTGCGGTGGTACTAGATTACAAAGGACCTGTAAGTGCAATAATACTTGTAATAGCAGTTGCAATTTTTGTTATTGTAGGCTCAATGTACATGAATGAGATGAACAATGCCAGCAAGGCAAACGAATGCCATCATCTTGAAAACCCGGCAAGGTTGGCTGCAATAGGAGGAAGAAAATTGGAAAAGTTAAAAGTTATGACAATATTCGGAACAAGGCCCGATGCAGTTAAGATGGCTCCGCTGGTTAAGGAATTGGAAAAGAGCGAAAAAATAGATTCTATTGTTTGCGTAACGGCACAGCATAGAGAAATGCTGGATCAGGTGCTGAAGATGTTTGAAATCATTCCTGATTACGATCTAAACATAATGCAAAGCAAACAGACTTTAACAGGCATAACCACAAGAGCGCTAGAGGGCCTTGAGAATGTAATAGACAATGAAAAGCCTGATATTGTGCTGGTTCATGGAGATACTACGACTTGCTTTGTAGGAAGCCTTGCTGCATTCTATAAGCAGGTGGCTGTTGGACATGTGGAAGCCGGTTTAAGAACCTTTGACAAATATTCGCCGTACCCTGAAGAAATGAACAGAAAACTTACCGGAGCAATGGCAGATATCCACCTTGCACCTACAGAAACCAATAAATCAAACCTGTTGAATGAGGGGGTAAACCAAGACACCATTTATGTTACAGGTAATACAGTAAATGATGCTCTGAAAACTACTGTAAAGGATGACTATACTTTTGATTGCGAAGCGTTAAGAAATATTGACTTCAAGAACAAGAGAGTTATAGCTGTGACAGCACACAGAAGAGAAAACCTGGGCGAGCCGCTCCGCAATATTTGTCGTGCTCTTGCTACTATAGTTAACAATTACAAGGACGTTGAAATAGTCTACTCAGTGCATTTGAACCCAGCTGTTCAGGAGACCGCAAAAGAGATTCTGGGGGACAAGGAAAGAGTTTATCTTATACCACCTTTGGATGTGCAGGATATGCACAACCTAATGGCACGCTCATACATGATTATGACAGACTCCGGAGGAATTCAGGAGGAGGCTCCAACACTGGGCAAGCCTGTACTTGTGCTTAGGAAGGAAACTGAAAGGCCGGAGGCTGTGAAAGCTGGAACTGTTAGACTTGCCGGAACAGTCCAGGAAGAAATTGTAGAGCATGCCTCCAAGCTTCTTGATGACAAGGCTGACTATGAAAAAATGGCTAGGGCCGTTAATCCATACGGTGATGGAAATGCTTCCGAAAGAATTGTTCAGGTGCTGCTGTACCATTTTGGCTTGACAGACCAGAAGCCTGAGGAATTCAAAGTATAATGAGAAGTCTAAGCTGGCATGTAACTCAAATGCCGGCTTTTTTCACACCTTTAAAGTAGTTTGAACCATGCGGGCGGGTATTATAAAGGGGGTATTGATATGATTAATCACACCGGAACTGAAAACCTTGAGACTGACAGACTCTTGCTGAGAAAATTTGAATACATGGATGCAGAAAGCATGTTAAGGAATTGGATTGCTGATCCTATAATCCAAAGCAACTATGGTGAACCGGTATATAGCACTGAAAAAGAAGTACATGAATTACTAACTTGCTGGATTCCCCAATATAAAAACAAGTCATTCTATCGTTGGGCTATTATCCTTAAGGAAACAGGAGAGAATATCGGACAGATAGCATTCTGCAGGGTATATAATGAGTTTTCCACTGCAGAAGTCGAG
>JAEYNI010000230.1 GCA_023412635.1 Bacillota bacterium | reverse complement strand
GATAAACCTCAACAGCTCGGAGCTCATGCATTTACTCAAGGAAATGAAATACATTTAGCTCCGGGGCAGGAAGAGCATCTTCCACATGAGGGCTGGCATGCAGTTCAGCAAAAACAGGGAAGAGTTCTACCTACTTTTCAGATGAAACCGAATGAGGCGCTAAATGATGACCATCAGCTTGAAAAAGAGGCTGACATTATGGGGCAAAAGGCTGCGAAAGAATATTTTATCAGCGAGATCCAAATAAAGGAAAATCCTCGAGAGGTGTCGAATCAGCATAATGATAGGGTTATACAAAAGAAAGCTGATAAGAATAATCGAAAAATAAGGCTGTATGAACCTAAAAGCGGTGCTGTAGCGGAGGTTGATGCTCAAAATACTCAAACAATAGATCTTTTGCTCAGTGAGGGTTATAAAAATTCATCCACTAAAGGCGAAAAGGAAAATTGGGTACTTAAGGCTGGACATAGAAATATAAATGATGATGTTGTAGTATTGCAAAAATTCCTAGTCAGTTGTAGGTATCTTATCATGCCCATCAGCTCTTCCACTAATAAGCGAGTCCCATTTGGAACCTATGGTGAACTGACAAAACAGGCAGTTATAAAATTTCAGGAGAAAAAAGGACTGAAGTCAGATGGAATAGTTGGTCCAGACACCTGGAAGGCTGCACTATTACCCTGGAATAAGGAAAGTAACGAACCGGATAGGCATAATCATCAATATCTCATTATATTAAGCAATAAGAGTATATTGCACGATGAGAAAAAAGACGATAAAAACACCAAAGGAGATATTGATTCTTTTGCTAATATCAAGAGTAACTTGTACATACTTGGCTATCACAATGTATATAAAGACTACAAGGCTGCACGTAATCAATTTTTAAAGGAATTCTTCGATAAAGGGCACTCGCTGCATGCTGACTTTATCAGGATGGGTAAAGAGGAACATTATAGCTCACTCCTTGCATGGACCGATCGGGCGTTAGCAGGGAAAATTACCCGGAATAAAAAAGAATCTCAGGGGACGGGGAATAATAAATCTGTGGCTAACAGCTTTAAAGATGGATTTATCAATTTCTTTACTAGCCAATTTGAATCCATTAAAGGGAAAGTTGAGTATGCTATTCGAGACCCTATTGGAGCTACAATAGATAATATTTCTGAATTACTTATACCATACCCATTAATGATGTCAATGAAGATGATAGACAATACGAAAACCAATATTGAAGTTCTTATAACAGGAGATTGGAACAAAATTGCAGAAAGAATGGGTAATAATCTAGGTGAAATCACAGAGGAAGGTATTCTTGCACTTATATCTGCTGGAGTAGTTAAAATAGTTAAAGCACCTAATGGGACAGTTAAGACTGGAACACTTAGTAATGTAGAGGTAAGAACATGGTACTTAGAACAAGAGTCAAAAATACCAGGTATGATTAATAAAAACCTCTCATTAGAACAGCAAGCTAAGCAGGCAGTTGATTTAAGAAATCAATTTAGAACTCAAGCTAGAGATTTGATGGCAGATAGAGACCTTGCAGCATCTCTCAATAAAAGTGACCCCAATTTAACATGGGACCAAGTTGTTCAAAAGTATTCTGATAAAGGATTTAAAGGTGACGCATTATATCAGGAAATAATTAATGCTACACAAAGGTCAAGGACTAGTGTAAATGAGTCCCTTGGAATAAAAAAATAGTGGAGGTTGTTATGAGGCTAAAAATTGCAGAAGTATTACTTGATAACGGTGATGCAGAAATTATTTTCGATAGATTAATGCAAAGGTCAGATTTTAACTTAATACTAGACAAATTTACTACAATCGAAGGGGTAAGAATTATTAAACAAGCCGAAGATGAAACTAGCAAAGCGTGCCTGTTGAGCAACGGTGAGTTTGAGTTTGTTCTCGTATATAGCTCCGATAGCTTTGTGTGGAATTATGCCTATGCTGTAAAGCCAGAAAATCATAATTTATTAAAAGATTTGTGCAGTAAGTTCGCTGAATTTGTTAAAAAGTAGTATATTAAAGGTCACGCGGCTTCGGCTGACATGGCCTTTCTTCTCTACTTCCCGATTAATTTCCTTAACCTTCCGCCAAGAGAGGTACTCTTTTTTTCCCGCCAGCTTGTAATGCTTCTGTCAACCTCCTGAAAATGTCTATCAAGTTTTATTTCAAGTTTTCTTGAACTATTTTCAACACAGGCTCCCAACTCAAGCTTGGATTTCTGGATTTCTTTTGAAATATGATCTTTTGTTGACATAAGCTCTGTGGAAATATTACTATAAACCTGTTCTTTCATATTATTTATGGCATCCATTATAACCGCAAGCTCGGAGCTGTTCAGATGAGCTGGGGAAGACCCCATAAGTGCGGGAAGTTGCTCTCCTTTAACCAGCTCAGAAGTATATCCTGAAAAAGTGTTGGCTTCAGAGATTATATTTTCATCTTCAAGTATTTTCCTAATTGCTTTAAGTTCGAGGCCCTGATCCCGCATGTCCTTAATCTGATACATAACGTTGGCCAACTCGGTGGTATAAAACCTTCTGCCTCTG
>JAEYNI010000296.1 GCA_023412635.1 Bacillota bacterium | reverse complement strand
GACGTGGTTATACTCCCGCTTCCATCAGAACCTTCTGTGAAAAAATAGGTGTTGCAAAAAACAACAGTCTTGTTGACTTTGCACTTTTGGAGCACTGCATAAGGGATGACCTCAACTACAGTGCATCTAGGGTTATGGCCGTATTAAGACCGTTGAAGGTTGTTATAGAAAATTATCCCGAGGGTCAGGTCGAATGGTTCGATGTTGAAAACAATCCTGAGAATCCTGAGATGGGAACAAGAAAGCTGCCCTTTTCAAGAGAAATATTTATTGAACAGGACGACTTTATGGAGAATCCTCCCAACAAGTTCTTCCGCCTTGCGCCGGGCAAGGAGGTGCGTCTGAAAAACACTTACTTTATTACCTGTCAGAGTGTTGTGAAGAACGACTCAGGAGAGATTATTGAGCTGAGATGTACCTATGATCCGGCTTCTAAGGGTGGAAATTCACCTGATGGAAGAAAAGTAAAAGGTACTTTGCATTGGGTTTCAGCTCCTCATGCTGTTAAGGCAGAGGTTCGCCTATATGATCATTTGTTTATGAAAATCGATCCTGAGGATGTTGCAGAGGGTAAGGATTTCAGATCGAATATCAATCCTGATTCTCTTGAAATTATTGATAATTGCATGGTTGAACCTGATCTTGTAAAAGCCAGACCAGGAGACCGATTCCAATTCCTTAGAATGGGTTATTACTGCGTTGATACCGATTCTACAGAAAACAAGCTGATTTTCAACCGTACTGTCGGTCTTAAGGATACCTGGGCAAAGGTTGCAACAAAGGGTTAGAATTTTTTTGAAGTCATGCAGGGGATTCATTTATCCCCTGCATATATTACGCCAGTGATTATTCGCGAAGACGGAGTTTTCGTAAATAAAGCTGGAGAATGGGGGCTAATATGAAATATGTTGTTGTTTTAGGTGACGGCATGGCAGACTATCCCATGCAGGAGTTGGATAACAAAACTCCTTTGCAGTATGCAAAGAAGCCAAATATAGATATGCTTGCGAAAAAGGGTACGGTTGGTCTGGTTAAAACAGTTCCTGATGGAATTCCTCCGGGAAGTGACGCTGCCAATCTATCAGTCATGGGATATAACCCTAAAATATATTATACAGGCCGTTCTCCCCTTGAAGCAGTAAGTATGGGAATAGAACTTCTGTCTACCGATGTAGCACTTCGCTGTAATCTGGTATACTTATCCGAAGCCGAAGCAGCTTATGCCGATAAAACCATGATTGATTACAGTTCGGATGAAATTTCCACCGAAGAGGCACGGGTTCTGATTGAGGCTGTTAATAATGAGTTAAGCAGTGAAAATATTAAATTCTATCCGGGAATAAGCTACAGACATTGTATGGTCTGGAGCAACGGTAAAACAGGATTAGGCTGCACTCCTCCCCATGATATTCTGGAAAAAAAAGTGACTGAATATCTTCCGCAGGAAGAATCCGGGCTGCTACTGGAGCTTATGGTGAAGAGCTATGATATTCTGAAGAATCATCCTGTAAATGAGGCAAGAAAAGCCCGTGGACTTAGACCTGCAAATTCCATATGGCTTTGGGGTGAGGGTAAAAAGCCGGCATTAGCTTCTTTCAGTGAAAAGTACAATAAGACAGGAACCATGATTTCAGCTGTTGATTTGTTAAAGGGTATAGGCTTATGTGCCGGACTTGACTCTGTTGATGTAGAAGGTGCCACCGGTAACATACACACAAACTTTATCGGAAAGGCCAACGCTGCTTTGGCAGAGCTGGACAATGGTAAGGATTTTGTTTATGTGCATGTTGAAGCTCCTGATGAATGCGGCCACCGGTTTGAAATTGATAATAAGGTTAAAGCAATTGAGTATCTGGACCAAAAGGTTGTAGCTCCAATTCTGGAGGGACTTAAAAAACACAGAGAGTACAGAATTCTGGTGCTTCCGGATCATCCTACTCCACTGAGCCTGCGTACTCATACCTCCGAACCTGTTCCGTTTATTTTATACGACAGTACCAATGAAATACAGTCCGAGGCGCAGAGCTATGATGAAGCAGAAGCAAAAAAGACAGGTATTTTTGTTGAAGAGGGCTATAAACTGATGGATTGGTTTATAACACACCAATTCCCAAAAGCATAAATGTTCTATACTGCCCCCGCGACCGATGTCCCATGGAAACATCGGTCGCGGGGGCTTATCATATTGCCCTTTTGTTAATTTATAACTATACCGCTGAATTGCATTTATTATATTAAGATGCTGTCAATTAATCCGGTCTAGAATTATCGCATTTAATCCATTAATAAAAGCAAGTGCACTGGCCTTTATTACGTCAGTGTCCATCGCTCTGGCAGTGTAAACTTTTTCATTGTGACAGATTCTTATACTGACTCTTCCCAACGCTTCCTTCCCTCTGGACATACTGCTGATTTTATACTCCTTAAGATCTACCTCAAGTCCGGTAATATCCTTTATGGCAGTGTACAGTGCATCTATTGGGCCATCACCTACCGAACTGTGCTTATAGATCTCATCTCCCTTTTTAAGCTTAATAGTAGCAGTCGGAAAAATGTCATTACTTACTACCTGAAAAGAGATAAGTTCATAAAGCTCAAGCCTTGCTTCTGAATCCTCTCTATCTGTATCAGAATTGACACTATTATGTTTTTCCAAAAGATAGTAAACATCATGGTCGTAGACCTCCTTCTTTACATCGGCAAGTTCCAGAAACATTTTGAAAAGGGTTTCAAAATCTATTTCGTCCTTATACTTATAGCCAAGTTTTTCAGCAGCATTTCGAAACGCGTGACGTCCGGACCTAGCAGTCAGAATTATATCCATATTCTCTACTCCAACGTCCTCAGGAGCAATCACTTCATAAACTTCCCTAGATTTCAGCAAACCGTCCTGATGTATACCCGAGGAATGTGCAAAGGCGTTGTCCCCTGTTATTGCCTTGTTAACCTGTATGTCCAATCCGGTTAAATTGCTAACCAGCCTGGAGGTTTTATAAATTTCCCTTGAAACAATGTCTGTATGGGCATTATAGTAGGCATTTCTTAGCTTCATTGCCATTACCACTTCCTCAAGGGCTGCATTGCCTGCCCTTTCTCCAAGACCATTTATTGTACACTCTATTTTATCAGCACCATTTTTGATAGCTGCAAGAGTATTTGCGGTAGCCAAGCCTGTATCGTTATGGCAGTGCACACTTAATATTACCTTGTCATTCAAGTTCTTAAGACGGTAGTTTATCTTCGCTATCAGTTGGCCAAATTCCTCAGGAACAGCATAACCGACAGTATCGGGGATATTAATCATTGTGGCTCCCGCTTTAACAACCGCCTCTATGGTTTTCCATAAATACTCGAATTCAGATCTTGAAGCGTCTTCTGTTGAATACTGAACCTCAGGCAGTAAGGTTTTTGCGTATTTTACAGCACTCACTCCCATTTCCATTACTTCATCCATGGTTTTACTGAATTTTTTATTGACGTGAACCTCAGAAGTCCCAAGTACTATGTGGATTAAAGGATTTTGTGCAAATTTCACACTATTGTATACAGCATCAATATCACCTTTTACAGCTCTTGCAAGCGCTGTAATCATTATGCTGCTGTTACCAATTTTTGCTGCTATTTCTTTAATGGAATTAAAATCCCCTTGAGAAGAGGCTGCAAACCCGGCCTCTATAATATCAACATTTAGTGCTTTGAGCTGATGTGCCAATTCAAGTTTCTCATATAGATTAAGTTTTGCGCCGGGAACCTGTTCTCCGTCCCTCAATGTAGTGTCAAGTACAAGTATCTTTCTGCTCATAGAAATCCTCCATAAATAATTAAGAATTTAAAGCTTTAGAATAAAATTACTAATATCAGTTTGACAAAGATACTCAAACCCGGAATTTGAGCATCTTTTTTCATTGTAATGAAGAGACAATATTCACGAATAGGAAGGTTTATCTTTTCAGAACAACAAAAAGCCCCATCTCTGTATAGAGACGAGGCTGGCTCGCGGTACCACTCTAATTAATTCTTAAGAATTCGCTTTTTCAATGGCAAACACCATCTATCCCTATAACGGAGGAAATCCGGCTTAACCCTACACAGTCGGGCAGCAGTTCATGGATGAGTTCAAAATCTGCAAGGTATCGGCTCACACCAGCCGCCGACTCTCTGAAAGCTTGAAGGATTTTTACTATTTCCAATCATTACCTTTAACATTTACTTAATGATAATTGAAAATCTTTAGTTTGTCAACCGGTATTATAAATCTCTGCGTGTTGAATTATCAATCTCTGCATGTTGAAACTCTCATCAAAACATTTTCAAAGTATTCTCGTAACATTGGCTAATGTTATACCAAACTTCTTCCAATCAATATACCTTACTTCCTCGCTCCAACCATCTAATACCGTGACGAAAGAAATATCAGGCTGACATTCTCTGTTGTTGCCGAAAACTTTGTAACCGATAACTGTAACTGTATGTCCCTTGTAATCACCACCTGCTATATTCAACAGTACCGGATTCATGTCATCTATGCTGTTTTTAATTACTTTTAGTTTACGGTAATACTTATTTTGGGACTTACTTCCTACATATCCGAATTTACCCCAGGTTTCCCTTACCATTGTTTTTATTTCAAAGGGAGTATAAATGAATAAATCTCTGAATAGACCTGATTTGGTAGGATCATAACCATGCTTTACCCCAATCTCTCTAACTATGCTGTATATATCATTTATATTTGATGGGATTCCCTTCAATCCCTGATCAGCATAATATTTCATAATTCTGGTGATTGAAGCTAAAGTACAATTGTTCTGATCTTCAGGCCCAAAGCTGTTCTGTTTGAAGTTTAGAATTCCTCCTATACACTTACTTGATTTTTGTTCCCAGCCATTGCCATATTCTATTTTTATATACCTGTCAAGAGACTCAATACCGCCGTATCCATAAAAATCTTTATGCTGGCCGTTCTTTTTAATATCAATATTTTCAGTCATATCGGATTAAGGCCCCCTTCTGTCTGGTAAAAAATTAAATATCATTAATAATCAAGTATCACATTTTATTATATGATAAGTTATTACTGATGGGTGCTAAATGAACCAATTAACCAATTCTTAATTGGCTGCCACATAATAAACCTCAATATCACAAAATATATATTTAGAATTGATATATGTCAATTCTATTAATTATTTGCAAATACATTTTTAAAGGAGCAAATTCAATGTTTAAAGGTAAAAAGGATAAGGGTACTTCAAAACCAAATGCACAAAACAAAGCAGAACAGGCGGCAAGTCAGAATCCTGACAATCCGCGTTTCAGTAATGAATATAAGGGAAAGCAGGGTAAGTAAGCCCTAGACGAATAAATCCTCCAAAGCTTTCTGTCCTTGGGGGATTTACTCAATTATATGTGTAATAATCGACTCATTATTGACTTTGAATATAAATCAAATCATCAGTTGCCTTTCCGCAAACATAGAATACATACCGTGAAGAATTTCTTGTGTCCCAGACATCTTTCCATTTCTCATTACCGTAAATAATGCTTCCTTTTATCATTTCCAAATCAAAGCTTATGAAGGACTTGTCATCGGTGTCCAATGGAATAATCCATTCAAAGGTGTAAGTGTCTCCCGAGCCTTTTACAAGGCTTACAGTATCAGTATGTGCTGCTTCCTTTACCCTATAATTTATCTTAAACCTCGCAGAATCAGGATTACCCTGAATATCTATCCTGCCTTTAACTCTGTAGCCTGCCTTAATATAAGTTCTGGGGCTGGAGACAAGATTATAATAGTTTATCGGCATTTTTAGCGTACCAATATCAGTATTCTGTCTTCTCGGATACCGGTCAATCATCCCGTCGTGATTATCATCAATGCCTCGGTCCAGATCAAAGTAGTATGCTCTCCAGCCTATATCCAGCATCATTGTAATGAAAAAGTTTCCCGCTTTCACATTATTTATGATGTACGGACCTGCTAGATTTTTACCTACCTGACCAAGTTTGTCATATGCCTCCATATGGAGATAATACGTACCATCGGCATTAAGAGCAATTGATCTTTCATTTATCCCCTCCGCTACCTTTATCCACTGTGAAGAAGCTGGCAGTTCACTGCGGTCAGTGACAGCATAACGCATATAAGCAAAATCATCTTCTCCATTGTCTGAAGCCTTTATTGTAATATTTAGTGGTCCTGCTCCTGTGTATGTCAAGGGAGTTGCATTAATAGATGGTGGTAAATTATTTGTATCAATTTGATCAACGTAAGGTCTACTCCAAACTCCTTCAACGTCTTTTACTTTCAATTGTATATCATACTTACCCGAATTATAGTTTAAAGCTGATGGTTTACCACTGAGCCATATATCAGAATCAATCTTTTTGTATTGCCATAGCCTTGCTACAATACCCTTATCAGCTCTCGTGATGTTATGATCCAAGTCAAAGGATTGATCCAAATAGGCTAATTTAATATTCGTACCAACCTTACTCTCTACCTGGACATTAAACAGAGCTATCGGCCTACGGTGAACGAGAATTGTACCCGGTGCGGATTTATTTGACCAAAGCCGGTAGTTATCAAACCTATCGTCATCATTTGGATTGTCCCTGAATTGAGCATTAACCACATATTTTCCGACTTTACTAAAAGTATATAGAGGAGTTAAACTCCACTGGCCGGAATTACTGTCAAGTCCATTTGAATTATCAAAATATGAAGGGTCATGCGTATACAGCCATTTTTCAGAATACTTTGGGTCATTTTCAAAGTCTCTATATACTTGATTGTACTTGAGACTTTCCTCATTTACCAATAATGTTATAGTTGTTGAACCATGTTTGGTGTATGAATCATATCTCCTTTCAATTAATTTTCTTACTGTTTCCGTATCTTTGCAAAATGCGCTATCCATAGTTGAATTATAAATTAACTCTCTTAGGGATATTTGCTGTCGGTTAGCAGGTACATACGGAAATATAAGCTTTAAATCTTTTGCTTGCGCTGGAGTAACAACAAAAATGTTAAACTTATTTGCATTTAAGTAATTAAGCACTGCATTATCTAAATGAGAAAAAGGAAAATACTCTGTATGATCGACAAAATATGTATCTTGCTGCACGTTGTCAGATATATAAATAAAGTATCTTTCCGAACCTTCCCGTAATGGAGTGTTAAATATTTTTGACTTTGAAATTGCTTTTACAGTTTTGTATGAAATATTAAAAATTTCATCCAGTTTCCCGCAATTAACGGTTTTGAATTTTGTTGTGTACATATAAAATTCGTCTCTACCCTTATTCTCCGCTTCAACATAACAAATTTCACCAGTCTTGGTTACATAACAAAATCTGTCACCTATTTGTAAATAGTCAGCAGCTAAACCACCAGCGGTAGCATCGAATTCCGTTAAAGTTGAATTATATACATCATAACCATTCGACTGACCATCATACCACGATAGGTCCTCAGTTCGAAATGTATTTTCTGGGTTTATTTTATCATAGAACCCAATCTTACCATCAAGTGCTCTTACAATCATTGCTCCGTTGCTTTGTATAAATAAAATTTTATCAATATTCTTTCGATTGTAGGCCATAGCCCAACTTGTACCCATATACTGATATAGTTGCCCATCTTCTGATATGACGCATATTCCCCGATCAATATATAATTGCCTTATTTTCACATTTAAATTATCCAGTATACTCTTTCCGTTAGAAAAGTTGTAATACTTATCACCACATTTAAATACATTTGAGTCATGTGCAACTTCTACTGGATTGGCAGGCAATGGAGTGCTGTAATAATCATAAAGTTTATTTTCCCTTAAATATCCATACCTCCAAGAACTATAGGTTGACTTGCCATCCTCACCAACATAAATAAGTTGATATGATTCTGAATAACCAACACCTCTTAAATATTTTGTGTTAGCAGGAGCTAAAGTGTCCTTCATTGGTGGCGAATATTCCCAATCACGATCCATATAAATTCTATAAACGCCGTTACCAGAAACAATATGCATTTCCCAGGTATTAATCATATGAAAAGCTAAGGACTTAACATCACTGTAGCCTGTATAATAAAATCCTTGATAGTAATTTATACGATCATAAAGATTACCCTTTCTATCTTCTACGTATGTTCTGTTGTATCCACCAGAAACCCATAATGTTCCATCATTCTTTATTATGTAGATACAATTGCCATTTGTAAGATATGTTAAATATACATCCTTTACATTATCAGCAATTTTAACAAACTTATCATACCTTTCAACAGTTGTGCTTAAGCCAAATAATCCATAAACTTTTTTCCATTTTTCATACTCATATTCTATCTCTCCAATAAAATTACTACCCATACCCCATAATTCACCATTACCAGTTAATATAAGGGTAGCATCTGAATTATACATAGTGAAAGATTTGAAATCACCTTTTGTGATATATCTTGTCCATGTATCAGTATCTTCAAATGAATCACCATCTATAATATTGGCTGATACCGAAACATCATCACTAACGCTGTTTCTGACATTTTCTACGAAATTACCCAAGCTGGTTTTATCATTATCAGAAGCTACAATCATATCAACGCTTCCATTTGGTCTTCGAATATTCTCTTTGATTCTGTTCGAAAGGCCTGTTATATTTTTCTCTCCTACACTTCTACCGTCAAAACTTGAATCCATAAGGTCATATATAGATGCATTTTGAGCTTGTGAGGTTGATTTAAAAGTAATTGGATACATAGCATCTTTTGATAAATTTAAGTTTTCTATTTCCTCTGAGCATATTGAATATACCCTTGCATCAGAATCCTTTATATATTTTCCCAGGGTTGTATCGTTTCTCAACTGACCAAGAAGATAGTTGCTATCTTTATTAGCTTTATAGTAATTTGTATTACCCCTATTCAAAGCAAAAACAACAAAGGTATCTGTACTATCCTGTATTTCATAATTTAGGTTGGATAAATCCCAACCAATCACATCATTTTCTATACTTTGCTCGTTCGTACCCTGTATAGACCAAAAATCTTCAAAGGTAAAAACCGGTTGGGTATAAGAACTTACCCAACCTTCACTCCAAAAGCCTGCTGGCGACGAATTTTCATATTTAACCGTTATGCTATAAGTACCATCACATATACCATTATTATTAATAAAAGAATATGTATAATATTCCCTATATGAGTAAGCACCACCTTGATTAATTACACGTTCTTGTAAATCTGATTTTAGAGATTTTATAGGAACGCCATATAGTTCATCTGGCGTTTCTTCCTCCGGCAAAGTTATATATTTAGAATAGACAAACTTTTCATATACTTTTTCATTAAAATAATCATTCCAAACAGGTTCACCATATTGTTTATAATTATCATAACCACTCTTCGTATAGGATGCATATCCATTTTTAGCCCAATTATTTGTTTTCAGCTTGCCATTCTGCTTACCTATTTTTGTGATTTCAGGATTGACATATTCAATATTAATTTTTGCCGAATTCGCAAGCTCACTCTTCACAGTAGTAAGTGCATTTTTAAGATCAGTATTATCAGTACCAGTATAATCAGTCAAAACTAACATCTTTACATTTCGGTTTTTTTCCATCGTAAAATCTGCAGTAGGAGCTGTATTTATAACTTCCTGCTCGATTTCAGCGTAAGCAGCACTTTGCAGCAAAATTGTTAATATTAGAATCCAAATAGGAAATAAGCACCTTATTTTTTTCATTAACACCTCCATTAATTTTTACCACCCTTGAACATAGTGACTTTTATAATCACTGGGTAACAGCAGCTCTTTAACAGTTTCATTGTCCGGAATATCCTCATATACCAATAAGGATTCGGTGAACATACCAACGTAAAAAGTCCAAATTTCTGCCGTATCATCATACTCACCGTCAACCATCAGTCTTGTACCACTAATAAAAGGTTCAGACCTGTCACCGCTGTAAGGGTAAATATCTTGCTCATCACTATATGATTCAGACACACTTAATCCACTATTGCGGTCATTATCGCTGTCATGTCTTGCTGTCCAATACCTTTTACCAATAGGATCACCATCAGGAGAAACGGTTGTACATTGAACTTGTATAACGGCATACTTTTGTAAGTTTTCATCAACTGGATTTTCAAATTCTCGTAAATTTTTTGGAGGGCCGCTGAAACTTGCTATAGGTGGTAAATCTTCAACTATAGTTATGGTTCTGTCGATTGTGTTGGAATAATGTGTCGCACTATCATAGCTACACGTATTCGTCATAGATACAGTAATTTTGTACTGTCCGCTGTCTCTGGCTTGAAAGTCTATAGTCTTTTGACCTTTAAGTATAGAATTAAAGTCGGTTCCTGTGTAAGTCCAAGTTCCGTTAATATATAACTGAGCTTTACCATTCACATTTTTATATACCGTTCCGTCCTGAAGCCTAACCCCATAATCACCACTTGCTCCAGTGCCATTGACGGGCAGAATCGTCCAAGTAGTTAAGCTCCAATCTAAGGGATAACGTTTTGAAGATTTACTATTACTTAAATCTAGCGTGATTTTTCGGTTTTCCTTCACTTTATCAGCTATTAAGTCAAGTGAAATCGAAGGTATAGGTTCTATAACCTGAATAGTGCTTCTATCGTATCCGGTGCATCCACCATCATCAACAACCTCTAAGTCTATATCATATGTCCCTATTTCGGGATACCAAACTGTTCCTTTTGAAATATCCTGTTCACCATTATGTAGAACATTGAACCAAGGGTTATCGGGGTCACATCCGTATGTGCCTGGTAATTCCCAAATATATCTCTCTATTACACCATCCGTATCATATGAACTGCTGCCGTCAATTAACACATCATCACCAGCATATACAATAGGAGGGTTTTTTATTATTGCAATTGGGTCATAGTTTATTTTTACAGGAGGTTTAGGTGTTTCTCCGGGTTTCCCTTTATACCAAAAGTATACATATGCAACTTTATAGGATTGAGTTAATGTTATCTCTAGGGAGGTTTCAGGTTTCATATCTTTTTTCGTAGGTGGTATAACATTTGATGATGTATCGGCATAATATTTTCCGTAGGAACCTTCACATTTTTCAAATCCTTCTTTGACTGGTAAGCCACTTAATGTTCTCTTTTCACCAAATTTAAGCGTGAAATCCCAAGCCAATTCAGGTATTTCAGCATCCGTTTCAGAGTTTATATACCTTACAAAGACAGCCCCCTCTGTGGGAGGTATTTTCTTGGCCTTCACTATAATTGTTATGGGCTTTTCTGCTGTTGCTCTTAACGGATCATCAGACTTGTATCTGGTTGTAAGATTAACTACAGCAGTTAACATCTGATCATTCTCACCAACTTTTAATGTTGCCCTGGAGAACTTTCTTTCATATTTAACATTTTGAGTTGGAGAGCTGCCGGAAGTAAGACTTATGTCTTTACTTACTTGGTTTGAGTTAAAACTTAATTTATCAAGGTTTTGCATCATGTCCTGTTTAGCAGCATCACCATCAATTATTCCGCTTACTGTATAGGGTACCGTTATACTGTCCATATTCTCTTCCATAACAAAAACAGATTGTGATTCAATTTTTGCCTCAATGGTTGTGTTAGGTGCTAATGGCCTGAAAATCAGAGTATTCCAGTTGGTACTATCATATCTGAGCCTCACAGAACCATTTACGCTCCACATTGTGGGAGCGACCTGTACCAATGCTTTCTGTCTGATACTATCACCTAAAATCCCATACAAATTGATTCCTTGAACTTCGCCGTCACTGTTAACCGGGCCGCCGTAATCATCATCATAAAAGGTACGTTCAGCAATAACTTTTCTTTGGGATTGAGTTAAGTTTTCCCAGGAGGAAGGAGCTCCTTCTTGGGTTTGCCATTTGACTTTTTTATAATCATCTACACTCTTAAATTTAGAACCTGGACTACCACCCGAAAAGAACCTGTCATTGGTTATAAGAAATGAAGAAAGACTATAACCTAAGTACTTGTATTCTCCTTTTTTTCCGCCCTTATAGGTCTTACCGTCAGACCTTTCGTAGAAATCCCCGGTGGGTATACCATAGACTATAAGACCATAATCATCATAAACAAACGGATTTAACCATTCACCTTTATCATTTTGAACATCTGCTCCAGTACTTAATGATATATCGTTTATCATCGCCTCTACTGATGCTTTTGAAGCTGACTTCCCATGGATTGCGTTTAGTTGTGAAACATTAAGTGATGCTGCTATAACCTCAATATTACTAAATGTACATAGCAAAATTGATATTATCAGTATAAATGACGTTACTTTAAAAGGTTTCATGTATAAACCTCCTAATTAATTTTATTAGTACCAAGATATAATGCTCCATCTTGCTTTACCTGAACTTCAAGGCCCTTGAACTGGCAGGGATAAATACACCCTTTATGAATGTAATCTTTTGATTTCCAATTATGTTCATTTCTTGTTCTGTTTTCTTTGAGAATGTATTTTAACAAGTAATCTGCCAACTTTGGCTCATATATTACATTTAGTAATGCTTTAAGAGGCTCTATCATTTCTTGAGATTGATATTCATCAACGGATTCTGGAAACATATTTTTAAAAGTATTATATAATTGTCTTATACACCAACGGTAATCTGTTTTCTCTTTTTGAATTTTTTCTTCTCCTGCATCATTAAATATCCTGAGCTTATCGTTATTAAACCTCATCATCATACTAAAATTATAATTTATTCTTGTTCTACCCTTCTCAGCAGCATTTTTGTTTGTGTAGAATATCTGCAAATGATTATCTACACCACCATAACAATAATATCCTTCAACATGGTTTCCATGCTTACGTGCGTAACTTACCAATACCTTTATAGCTTCATAGGCTTCTTTATTTGAATGTCTGTTGCTGAGGGTTGGTAACAGGCATACTCCGTTCACCTCGGTATTCCACAAAATCTTACCGTCTACTACTCTGTCAATGTTCCACATTGAGAATACCTTAACAGCACTTTGATAATTAGCTTCCGATAAAAATTCCTCGAACTCTTTGTCAGGTGTAGCAAAGATTGGTTTTGCAATCTCCCTCTGTTCTGCTGACAATAAACGGTGTAATAATAAAGCAGCAGTGCCGTTAGTACAAGGATCATTGGGCTTAAATTCACCATTTACTGGTGTCAATAACCCTTCTGATACACATTTCAAACTGTTTGTTTTATTTTCCTTATTGAGAGTCTTGTAATCTGTTATCATGGTTTTATAGGCTTCCAGGTAATCAGGATATTGTACATTATTCAACTTTTCATAAGACCTCAAAGTCCATTTTGCCATTTCGGATCTTTTAATTTTATTGGATTTTGAATTAAAATCAACTTCACCATTCTGGAGAATCCCCAGGTTAACGGCAGAATTAATATAATCCTCAGTTTGAGCGGTGTTTTCGTCAACTGCCAATAGCAATAGTTTTATATACTGTTCTTTGGTTATGTTATCAGTGGATTTAAATGCTGACTCTAAAGTATCAGTTAATATACCTTGTTGTTTAAGGAAGTTTACACTCTCCTTAAAGGTAGCTGGTTTCTTTTCAATTGATTTTTGCGTTTTTTCGGCTTCAGCTTCTTTCTGTTTTTCTTCAGCTATTTTTTTATTCAAAAATTCCAATTTATCCACGTTGTAGTCATAAGCATTAACTACAACAGCTGCAGCTTCGGCTCTGGTTAGCTTGTCCTGGGGCTGAAAATATATCATACCGTCTTTTTCAGAACCACGCATAAGATAGTTATTATATGCAGCTGTAGAATAGCCTGAGTTGATTTTTACGTCAGCATATGGTGTTTTTGTTGTTTCGTCAGGAAATATGTTCAAAGCCCTACACATAATTTCTACAACTTCCTGCCTGGTTATTGCTTCATTGGGTCTAAACTTTCTATCGCTCGCTAATTCAAAAAACCCATTTGCCAAACCTGTTGTTATGTACCCACTAGACCAGCTCTTTTGGGAGTCATCAAAGGGATTACCCTGAGATTGCTTATACCCTTTGGCGTTACAGAGGAAAGTAACGAATTCAGCTCTTGTGACTGGGTTGTTTGGCTTAAATGTACCGTCGGTATAACCACCGGTAATTTTCAACTCAGCCAGTCTTGTTACATAGGAATAATACCAGGAGGTGTTCTTAACATCGGTAAACTTAACAGCATTACTGACATCTCCTGAGCTTGCTGAAATTGTTTGAATATTTGACAGGATTAAAATTGACATAATAATAAATAGTAGAATTGTTCTTTTAAAAAAAGATTTCATAGCAGTTCTCCTTTACTGAATCAACCTTAGTAAATATTTTGTGTAATGGGATAATAATTTTATTAAACTTAAATTTGCTGAAAGCAAATACAGTATTATGAGATTATGTCTGAAAAATTTTATTCACCTTATTGTGTAAATAAACTTTTGGAATAATATAGAGAAATTTTAGAATATACCAGATAATATATGACTTATATTACATAATATACCAAATTTAATTAATAAGTACAAGACTTTTCATAAATTTTTTAATTTATTGAATTATCTGTTTAATTTCAACAAAAAAACTCCAAAAGCCAATTCCGCATTTCGGAGTTTCTTTATAATTCTTTTAATAGGATATTTTTAACCTTCCCTCCAATTATTGTAGTTGTACTCAATAATTATCAGGCCGTTTTTAGCTTCCTCCATGCTTAATCCTATGTTCTGGAGTTCTTCACTATCACAGCTGTCGTAAACAACAACCCTGTTAACCATCTGCTCAATAATGTTTTTGCTTATTCCCTGGGATTTTATCCTGTTAACGAAACCTTCAACCACCTGTATTTTATCCTGCAGCTTTTTTTCTTCCTGCAGCAGCTTTTCCTTATCTCTTTTCAGGGAAGTGATGCGGTCCTCTATGCTTTGGTTCATTCTTAAGAAGAGCTGTTCAGAGATTTTCGCTTCGAGCCGGTCAAGATAGAGAATATCCTGCTGCTTTTGCTTTGTAGCTATCTGCTGCTCCAACTTCTGAGCCATTTCATATCTTTTCTGCCGTTCATCCTCCTCATTGGCATATCTCAGGTTAAAGCTATCAATGAGTTCTCTGTTTGACAGCATTTCCAACAGTTCATCCGAGATGACCTCCAAAATAGCCTGTTCAGTTACATAATGACTGGAGCAGCTGTCGCTTCCATACTTTGTATATGAGCTGCATATGTATCCCACAGGTCTGTCCTTTCGGACCCTCACATACATGGCCTTACCGCATTTTCCGCAGTACAGCATGTTACTTAGCAGGTGAGATATATTTCTGTTATAGCCCTGATTTGAGCGCTTTTTCGCCCTAATTTTCTGGACTTCCTCGAAATCCTCATTCTTTATAATAGGTTCATGAGTATTTGTAGTTATAATCCATTTATCAAATGGAAGTCGTCTGGTTTTCTTGTTCTTAAAGCTTATTTTTTCACTGACTCCCTGAACCGTATCTCCTATATATACTCGGTTACATAGAATTCTCTGCACAGCCACCTGATTCCAGGGTGTGATCGGAATATCGGAGTTTTTTGAAGAAGGTGAGGGATACCCTTTTTCATTGAGCATTTTAGCTATTAACGCATAGCCATACCCCTGTTTATATAGACTAAATATCTCTCTTACAACCGGAGCCGTTCTGGTATCTACAACAAGCCTGTTTTTCTCATTTACAGACTTGACATATCCATAAGGGGCATTCCCTATATATTCACCCTGTTCAATTTTAAAACGAAGATTAGCCCTGATTTTCTTAGATATATCCCTAACATACCGCTCATTGTACCAGGTATCAATCCCAACGGTTTCATTATCCTTAAGACTGTCATACCTTCCGTCTGCAGTCATAACCCGTACACCGTATTCCTCCAGAAAATCGAGAAACAGCAGGGTTTTAGCATTATTCCTCCCCAATCTGGACAAATCCTTCAAAACTACGAGATTTATGTTACAGGACAGCACATCTTTTTTCAGTTCTTCCAGTGCATTTCTCTCAAAGCCTGAACCTGATACATTATCATCGACATAGGTTTTATAAATGGTTCCAAGATTACTCCTTTTAACGAAATCTATCAGAAGTTTTCTCTGAGTTTCTATAGTTTCCAGGTTTTCCTCATTATCATCTCTGCTCTGGCGTACATATACTCCAATGTGATAATTTATATCGGGCTTGTTGAATCCAAGCATTGCACTGTTACCTCCTTGCTTCCAGCGATATTATTTTGAATATCAGGTCTTTTATATCTACTTTTCCTTTATAGATGCTCAGAATTCTTTTTGGCTTAGTTTTTGGCATTGATTTAACCTCATTTCATTACCTGCATCAACATGAGAGGCTGGAGGACTTCTATTTCAATTATATTCACAAGCATTGAATATTAAAATTTGTCCATTTGGATAATTATATTTATCCATATTAATAAATTGTCGAAGGCAGCGGGAAGCCATATTTCCCATATCATACCCACAACAGCTTTATAATTGGAGTAATTCTGAAGGGTAACTTAAGAAAAGCCTTTGAATAGTTCAGGAGCTACTCGGCTGCTCACTGAAAAGATATCCTGATGAAAACGGGGTTTATCTTATCAGTGAGAAAACCAAAGCACAGGACTGAAAAAACCTTTTATTTATCAATTTCAGGTATTATATTATGTATTATATGATATATTGCATCTTGATCATTGCTTACAATAACCTTGTCTGCTGCATGTTTCAGGCAATCCCTTGCATTTTCCACGGCAATCCCCAAATCTGCTGTTCTGATCATTTCAAGGTCATTATCAAAGTCGCCAACTGCAACTATGATACGTTTTCTATATTCTTCCATATGCTTTATATACTTCAATGCAGTACCTTTAGAAACATCCTTTTTCAGAAATTCCAGGTAGTGTTCATGAGAGAAAACGCTGTCAATTTTATCAGATAGGCCAAAAGCTTTCATAGCTTTTTCAGCCTCCAGCAAATTAGCATGTGTATCACTGAACATCACTTTAATCCACTGCATATTCATAATCTGCTCCAGAGTAGAGCGCGTAAAAACCTGCTTTTCCGATAATACATAGGGATCAACATTTTCCTCCGGGGTCACTATGTACATCATTTCTGGAGTAAATATCTCCACCACCATGTGGCAAAACCTATTCATGCAGTATTCAATGTATTCAAATATCACATGATTTTCAAGATATTCGATATTAATTAAGTTTTCCTTAGAAAAATCATATACTGCTGAACCGTTATATAGTATACAGGGTCCGTTTATTGGCAGCCCTTTAATATGCAGTTTTATATTTTGTGTGGTTCTTCCGGTTGCTACTGCAAAAATACCTCCATTTTGAATAAAATGTTTTACGGCTTCACGATTTTTTTCAGAAATCTCCTGCCTTGAACTAATTAAGGTACCATCCAGGTCACTTATCAAAAGATATTTGTTGTAATTATTCATTTTACTCAATGCTCCTTTTTGTGCATGATACAGCCATTATTCTTTAAAAATTCGGTTGGTGAGGTATTGGTGTCCTTTTTGAAAGAAGAGCAAGAATGCTAGTAATAATCGCTAAAGCCTGTCATATCCGATATCTCATATACATTAAATTCTCCATCTACAACAAAAGGGCCTTCAGCATCTCACCGACCGACCCAAATAGAATGTTCGATATGTATATTATTTCTTATCAGTTTTATATATATTGCACCTGCTACACTATTCTTTTTTCAGTAACAATTAAGTCAAGGGGTACATCAAAAGCCTCGTGTGGTATATCCTTTTGAACTTGAAAATCATAGCATATTCCGATCTTTTTACAAT
>JAEYNI010000200.1 GCA_023412635.1 Bacillota bacterium | reverse complement strand
TGTAGTAGTCACGGGTTTCCTCATCCTTAACCACAGCTGACCTGTTTTTCTGCAAAAGGTTTACAATTTCATATACATTAATCCAAAGCTCATTTACACATTCCTTTTGTGACTCGTCAAAAATGATCTGCATACCGAAATGCAGGTGGGGGGTGGTGATGTTATTTACATTTTCCCTGGTGCTGTAACCGGTCATACCCAGGTAACCTATGACCTCCCCGGCCTTAACAATTTTCCCCTCATACATGTCGGAGTGGAAGGGTCTGTCCTTCCTCAGATGGGCATAATAATAGTATCTCTTCTGGTCAAAGCTCCTGATTCCAATTCTCCAACCGCCATACATGTTCCAGCCCATTACTTCAACAATTCCTGACTCAACCGCCATGATAGGCGTTCCAATTGAGCCCATAAGATCGTTTCCAAGGTGCTTTCTGGCATATCCGAAAGTACGACCGCTGCCGAAGTCATCATAATGGCTGAAGCTATAGCCCCTGGCAATTGGTGAAAATACCTTCAAACCATATTTCTTTTCCCATTTCATTCCTCCATCGCTGTCAGAATCTTTAACCTGAATTTCATATTCGCCGACAAAATTGCCGAGAATTGCATTATAAGCTTCATAATAATAATTGTAGTATTTCATTTTTTCGGTCAACTGCTCCATTGTCTGACCGTTATTGAGCTTTGAAACAAGCTCATCCATATCCTTGGATTTATATTTTTCAAAATCTCCTCCAAATTTAGTTGCCAGGTAGGCCAACAGTTCCACCCAATTCAATTTTACGTCCTTGCCGTAGGATTTTACGTCAAGAGTGAGAGCTTTTTCCATGGCAGAATAACATGCATTGAACTCAACCCATTTAATAAACTTTTTCTGTTCTTTTGAGTCAGTGGAATCAGAGGTTACTAAAAATGTCCGATTGCTATCGTTATTTACAACAAAGGTTGATGCTGTAAGTAGTACAAGTATCAATACAAAGGTAATTATTATTTTATATATTCTTTTTCCGGAGTAAAAAATATTATGCAATTAAGGGCCACCTTCCCACTGTGAATTATTATTTAATCAAAGTTACTATTAAATTTATGCTGTTTTGATAAAACATATCCTTGTAACGGCAAAAAAACTTCTGTAATTTTTTTCAACTAATTCAATTAATTAATGATTTACTTTAATAAAGTTATGAAGTAAAATACCATATGTAAGTAATTTAAATAGGCAATTATGTAAATTACTTAAACATGTAGAGAGAAAATGCCATAGAGAATTTTGGCGAGAATTAAAAAAAACTATTGTGCCTTTACTTATAGACAGTTAAGGCAAATTGTGAAGGGATGGATTAGCTTGAAAGACTTCGCTGACGCTCGTCTTCCAAACTAACCTATGAATTTATGGCCGTGCGATATATTCAAAATATTTTCAAATACTATCAAATATTTTGAAAGCGCACATGGCCAATTAACCTCCAATATTCGCCCCATTGCGGATATTGGAGTAGATAAATTTCAATACATTTTGTGGCCACAATGGTGGCTCATGGAGGTTAATATGAAAAAGAGGTCATTAATTAAGGTTTTAGCACTTGCAATGGCAGCAACATTTACATTTGCTGGCTGTGGAGCAGGCAGTGGAATAGCAACAGCACCATCGACTGCAGTTGCAGAAAGTACAGCGGCTGTTTCAACTGCAGCAGAATCAACTACTACAGCTGATTTGTCATGGGAAAAGGTAAAGGAAAAGGGAGAATTTGTTCTTGGCTTGGATGAGAGCTTTCCTCCAATGGGCTTCAGAGATGAAAATAACAATATTGTAGGATACGATGTTGATCTGGCTCAGGAAGTAGCTAACAGACTTGGTGTTAAATTAAAGCTTCAGCCTATAAACTGGGATACCAAGGAACAGGAACTCAACACAGGAAATATAGACTGTATCTGGAATGGTTTTACTATAACTGAAGAAAGAAAAGAAAACATACTTTTTTCTGACCCATACATGAATAACCAACAGGTGCTGGTTGTTCTGGCTGATTCAAAATTCAATACGCTTGCTGACTTAAAGGATAAGTCAGTTACGTTGCAGGCAGGTTCAAGTGCAGCTGATGCGTTGAACAAAAATACAGACTTTAAGTCAACACTTAAGGAAGTAGTTGAATTAAAGGATAATAACCTTTGTCTCATGGATTTGAAGACAGGTAATGTTGATGCTGTTGTTATGGACGAGATAGTTGCAAGATACTATATTTCTATGAAGAGTGAAAAGTACAGGGTACTTGACGAGGGCCTTTCAGGTGAAAAATATGGTATCGGTTTCAGAAAGGCTGATGTTCAGCTTATGACAAAGGTTAATGATACTTTGAAGGAAATGACCAAGGATGGTAAGATAGCTGAAATATCAAGCAAATGGTTCGATAAGGATATATCAATTATAGGAAAATAGTAATTTTTGAAAGTAAACATAAAACAGAGTAAATTTAAACAGAGCATACTTAAAAACTTAGCTGAGGCTGATATCGAAAGGTATCAGCCTTGCTTTTGGAGTTATTCTGAGCATAGGGATTAATATTAAGTGTTGTTAAAAGAATTATTTTGTAGATTATAGTAAAAATATTATATATAATTATCTTTACATGTACTTTATATATGAGAGGGGATTTTTCGTGAAGCTTTTATTGTTATTGTCAGAGGGAATGATTATAACCGTCCAATTGTTCTTACTTACGCTAATTTTTGCCCTTCCTCTGGGTCTGGTTATTTCTTTTGGCAGAAGATCAAAAAACTTTATTATAAATGGATTGACAGGTATATATATTTCAATTATGAGAGGGACACCTCTCATGCTCCAACTCGTTGCAGTATATTTCGGACCCTATTATCTCTTTGGCGGCAAAATAGACAGATTCGTTGCGGCCGTAATTGCTTTTACTTTAAACTACGCAGCCTATTTTGCGGAAATATATAGAGGCGGAATAGAGTCAATACCGAAGGGGCAATATGAAGCCGGAGAAGTTTTAGGCTTTACAAAATCTCAGGTATTTTTCAAGATTATACTTCCCCAGGTTGTAAAAAGGATACTTCCGGCCATAAGCAATGAAGTGATAACACTGGTTAAGGATACCGCTTTGGCAACAGCCATCGGAGTTTCTGAAATGTTTAGGGCTGCTACCAATGAAATGAGCAGGATCGCCGCTTTTCGGCCGATGCTTGTTGCGGGTGTATTCTACTATATAATGAACCTTATGGTAGCCAAGGCATTCAGTTTTGCAGAGAAAAAGCTGAACTACTATAAATAATTGAGTTTGCATAATGGTGGTGTGAAAGGATGATTGAATACTAATGAAGATGATAGAAGCTTCAAATATATATAAGAGTTTTGGAGGAAATGCAGTTTTAAGAGGTATTTCATTTGAGGTTAAGAAAGGAGAGGTGGTTGCTGTTATAGGCCCCTCCGGCTCTGGAAAAAGTACACTTTTGAGATGTATAAATCTGCTTGAAAGAATTGACAGAGGCAGAATAACCGTTGAAGATGAGATAATGGTCACTACCAACAGTCATGGAAAAGCAGAATATGCTCATAAGAATAAACTGAGGAATATTAGGCTTAAAATAGGGTTGGTTTTTCAGAATTTCAACCTGTTTCCTCATTTTAATGTTCTTAGAAATATTACGGAGGCTCCTGTAAGTGTTGCCGGTATAAGCAAGGAGGAAGCTCAGCAGACCGCCAGGCAGCTACTGGAGAAGATGGGGCTGGAGGACAAGGCTGATGCCTACCCCTGCGAATTGTCAGGGGGACAAAGCCAGAGAGTTGCCATCGCAAGAGCTCTTGCATTAAAGCCGGATGTACTTTTTTTCGACGAACCAACCTCCGCCCTTGACCCTGAACTTACCATTGAGGTAATGAAGGTTATCAGAAAGCTTGCAGAAGAACACATGACAATGGTGGTCGTTACCCATGAAATGGCATTTGCCAGGGAAGTGGCAGACAGAGTAATTTTTATGGATAACGGTGTAATTGTTGAAGAGGGTTCTCCAGAAGAGCTTTTCAACAACCCCAAAAATGAGAGAACTAAATTGTTTATTAAGGGATTCTCTTAAGCATTTCAATCAATTCGATACAGGGATGCTGAAATCGTGCTTTTCCCGGGCTGAGTGTCCCTAATTCAACTGCAGCTTGAGGACACCAGTGCAGGCACGCCAGACAATGCTGACAGTTGTTTCCCCATAGAGGCTTTCGGTCTTTGGACATAGTTATATTATCAGCTGGACATACTTTTGAACAGGTATTGCAGCTGGTGCAATTGTCTGTGCAATAGAATAGCTTTGGATTTAGCAGTTTATTTGCAGCTAAGGTCATAAACAGGTTGGCAAAGTGACTCTTCACACTGTTGTCACCCTGTGGTGCAGATGGTAACTGGTTATTTATAGTGGCAGCAATATCAACTATTATAGATTTTGAAGCTGCAAGGCGTTCCAGATTAACCTCTTTTGAGGTAAGATAACCATCCACTACACTTGTGCCAGGCATATCAACTTTGTAACCGGCAGATAGCCTGAACCCTTTTTTGGACAATAGCTTATCTACTACAAAAAGTGCATGGCCTGGGACTGCGTTACAGGCTGCAACAGCAAAGATGTACGGATTACCTTTTATTTGCGCTGTTTCTATAAATTCTTTTACCATTCTCGGTATTGAATGGAAATAGACCGGAAATACAAATCCTACTATATTAGTGACAATTTCATGGCCTACGCTATACTTATAGTCAGCAATCTTAAAAAGCTCTGTTTCTGTGTGCAGAAGGCATTTTAGTTCTTTTGCCAACCATAAAGAATTCCCTGTGCCTGAAAAATAGTAAATCTTTGTTTTCATTAAAACCACCTCCATAATTTGTTTACTTAAACATTATAAGGGTGGTACTGTACTAACATGTCAATACTTTCTCTGAAATTACCTCTGAAATCACCTGAAATCACCTGTAAAATGAAAATCACCAAAAATAAATATCCTAAAATTGTTTTAGTATTAGGCCTTAAGATTTTACCCCACTATTTTTTGAATTAAAGGGCAGCTGTTTTCATCATCCAGGGCCTCTCTGATCTTTTCCAGTTCAGTAAGCATGATTTCAAGTTCCATAACCCGATTTTTGACATCAATAATTTTTTTGTCTATGCAGTCCTTAAATTCCTTGGGCTCAATTTTCAAGTTTTTATCGGCAAGAAGCAAGGTGGCAGCTATTTCAGAGAGCGTAAAACCCGCATCCTTTGCCCTTACTATGAACTCAATCCGCTTAAAAATACTCTCAGGATAAATTCTGTAGCCGCTTTTGTTCCTTTGAGGAGGGGGGATGAGTCCGCATTTTTCATAAAACTTGAGAGTTTCTCTGCCTATACCAGTCATTTTTATTAATTGTCCCATTAATAGCTGTTCCATAAAACACCTCTATTTACTAAAATTATAGCTCTACAACTAAAGGTAAACATGATGGAGAAAAAATGTCAAGTAATTTGTCAGGTGCTATATTGACATATTTTTTATTATGTGATACCTTATTTCTTGTTTACCAAAAGTAAACTGAAAGTTTACTTTGCCCAAACAACTTTGCAAGTTGGATTTAAAGGCAAAGGAATTAATATAAGAGGTAAAGCGCTAATAAAAATGAATGGGGTAGCAAATGAATATCGGTGAAAAGATTAAGCAGCTGCGGATTAAAAACGGTCTGACGCAAGAGGAACTGGCCAGCCGGTGTGAACTTTCAAAAGGTTTTATATCTCAGCTTGAGAGAGACCTGACATCTCCTTCAATTGCAACGCTTATGGATATGCTTGAATCCCTCGGCACCGACTTGAAAAACTTTTTCAATGATTCAGTAAATGAAAAGGTTGTATTTAAAAAAGATGACGTTTTTGTAAAGGAAGATAAGGATTCTGGCTATGTTATAAGATGGCTTGTTTCCAATGCACAAAAAAATACAATGGAGCCTATTCTGATTACTCTGTCACCCTCGGGAAGTTCTGAAACCGAGAATCCCCATGAAGGTGAAGAATTCGGTTATGTGGTCAGCGGAGGAATAACAGTTTGCTTGGGAACTCAGAGATTTAAGGTAAAAAAGGGTGAAAGCTTTTATTTCAAGCCAAGCGCTTCACATAAAATTGTGAATGCCGGTAAGAGTGAGGCTGTGGTATTATGGGTTTCCTCGCCTCCTAATTTTTAATAACTTTTATACCATAATACTGGCTTTTGAAAACTAATTATTAATATAAGTTATGAGTTGATGCAGAGACAAATCTGCCTGATTATATAAGAACTTGGGGGAAGGGTATGAGCGAGAGTCAGCCAATTATTTTGTTAAAGAATATTAGTAAAAAATTCGGACAAACAGAGGTTTTAAACAACCTGAATTTGTATGTTCTAAAAAATGAATTTGTAACACTGTTAGGTCCCAGTGGCTGCGGAAAAACCACAACCCTGAGAATTATTGGAGGTTTTGAGACCCAGGACAGCGGAGACATTTTCTTTGAAGGAGAAAAGATTAATAATTTACCCCCCTATCAGAGGAATGTTAATACTGTTTTTCAGAAGTATGCATTGTTTCCGCATATGAACGTATATGAAAACATCGCTTTCGGCCTTAAGATAAAAAAGGTGGATAAGGCTGTAATTAGTAGAAAAGTAGATGAGATGCTTGAAATGGTTAACTTGCAGGGATTTCAAAAAAGGTCTGTAGAGTCCTTATCGGGAGGACAGCAGCAGAGGGTGGCGATAGCAAGAGCTCTTGTAAATCAGCCAGAAGTTCTTTTGCTGGATGAGCCTCTGGGAGCACTTGATCTTAAGCTTAGAAAAGAGATGCAAATAGAGCTTAAAAACATACATAAACGTACCGGGATTACGTTTGTATATGTTACTCATGACCAGGAGGAAGCTCTGACTATGTCAGATACAATAGTTGTAATGAACAAGGGAAAGATTCAGCAGATAGGAACGCCTCAAATGATTTACAACGAACCTAAAAATGCATTTGTAGCCGACTTTATCGGTGAGAGTAATATTATTGAAGGTAAAATGCTGAAGGACTACTCTGTTGAATTTGCAGGACATGTATTTGAGTGTCTTGACAAGGGCTTTGAGGTTAATGAAGATATTGACGTTGTTGTAAGACCAGAGGATATAAAGCTGGTCGGTCTGGAAAATGCCATGATAACCGGACTTGTAAAATCAGTTACCTTTAAGGGAGTGCACTTTGAAATGCTGGTTGAGGCACAGGGGGTAACCTGGACTTTGCATAATACTGAAATGGCTGAGGCAGGGACAACAATAGGGATGTTCCTGAATCCAAACGATATTCATATAATGAAAAAAACAGGAAGGTTGATAGGAGGTTAGCTTGAAAGACTTCGCTAACGCTCGTATTCCAAGCTAACCTATGAATTTATGGCCGTGAAATATTCAAAATATTTACAAATACTATCAAATATTTTGAAAGCGCACATGGCCAATTAACCTCCTTTATTCGCCTTATAACGCTCTAGTTCATATAAAATTTTTCTATTGTAGAAATATTTTATTACCTTGAAGCGTTTCAACGAGGCAGGAGCCTCGTTATAGCGGATATAAGGAGAAACAATTTTCGTTACATTTTGTGGCCGCTATTGCGGCTCATGGAGGTTAATGTGAACAAAAAGTGGGTTTCATATCCATATCTGATATGGATGATAATTTTTATTGTTGTTCCATCATTCCTGATCCTTTTTTATGCTTTTACCGTAAGAGATGAACAGGGAATAAGGTTTACTCTGGACAACTTTTATAAATTCTGTGATCCGATATATATATCGGTGCTTCTAAAATCATTAGGACTGGCCTTATTCAGCACCTTAGTCTGTTTGATACTGGGGTATCCCGTGGCGATGATTTTAGCCAGTAAACAATTTAGTAAAAATACTACCTTGTCCATGTTGTTCATTATCCCTATGTGGATGAACTTTTTACTTAGAACTTATTCATGGCTTACCTTGCTCGAGAAAAACGGAATAATAAATTCAATATTGTCCTTTTTTCACTTGCCTAAAATAGATATTTTGTATACAGATACAGCTGTAGTTTTGGGTATGGTATATAACTTCCTGCCTTTCATGATACTGCCCATCTATACTGTGCTTATGAAGATAGACAGTAAGCTGGTCGAAGCTGCTCAGGACTTGGGCGGGAACAGCTTAACTGTATTTCGCAGAGTAACCCTTCCTCTGAGCATACCAGGGGTTATGTCGGGAATAACCATGGTATTTATGCCTGCTGTAACAACCTTTGTTATATCAAAGCTTCTTGGCGGAGGGCAGTATACACTTATAGGAAATTTTATAGAAAGGCAATTTATACAGCTTAGTGACTGGAATTTTGGCTCTGCCATTTCAATGGTAATGATGATATTAATACTTATCAGTATTGGGGTTATGTCCAAGTTTGATGAGGATAAGGGAGGGGGAGCAGCTCTATGGTAAAAAGAATTATAATGAAATCTTACCTTGGGTTGATTTTACTTTTCATGTACCTTCCCATTGTAGTGCTTATAGTTTTTTCCTTTAATAAATCAAAATCCCGTGGAAACTGGTCGGGGTTTACCCTGAAATGGTATAGGGAGCTTTTTGAAAACTCTCAGATAATGGATTCATTGTATAACACACTGCTGCTTGCAATACTTTCTTCAATTATAGCAGTTATAATTGGCACCTTTGCAGCCATTGGTATACATAATATGAAGAAATTCAAAAAGACCATGGTTATGAACCTGACTTATTTACCGGTACTAAACCCTGATATAGTAACAGGGGTATCGCTGATGATAATGTTTGTTTTCATAGGTTCACTCATAGGTTTAAAGCTTGGCTTTATCACCATGCTGCTGGCTCATATTACCTTCAACATACCATATGTAATATTATCTGTTTTGCCAAGGCTGAGGCAGATGAACAAGCATATGTATGAGGCTGCTTTGGACCTTGGTGCCACTTCAATGTATGCCTTTAGGAAAGTAATAATTCCAGAGATAATGCCTGGTATTATTTCGGGCTTTTTGATGGCTTTTACCCTTTCCATTGATGACTTTGTTATCAGCTATTTTACTTCGGGTTCGGGAGTCTCAAATCTGTCCATAACCATTTACTCTATGGCCAGAACAGGAGTAAAGCCAACCATAAATGCATTATCAACCTTGATGTTTGTTAGTGTTCTGTTGTTATTAATATTAATTAATATACGTTCTGCAAGGGAAGAAAAAAGAAAAAAGCAGTATGACTCCTGATGCTTTACGTCATATACAAGAATCTAATTTGGAGGTAACCGAGATATGAAAAAACTTTTAACAAAATTACTGGTTTCGACAGTAATCCTTTCAACAACAATATTAGCTGGCTGTGGAGCATCAGAATCCGCGGGAGGAAAATCTGGTGAGAAAGTAACTTTGAAGGTATACAACTGGGGTGACTATATTGGGGAAGATGTAATTGAAAGGTTTCAGGAAAAATACAATATAAATGTTGTATACGATACCTTCGCAGACAATGAGATTATGCATACAAAGCTTAGCTCAGGTGGCAGCGATTATGATGTGGCCATTCCATCGGATTATATGATTAAGCGTATGATTGATGAGGGTATGGTCAACAAGCTTGATTTAAACAATATACCCAATTACAAGTTCATTGATGAAAAGTTTAAAAACCTGGCCTTTGACCCTAACAATGAGTACTCTGTACCATATATGTGGGGGACGGTGGGAATAATATACAATAAAACCATGGTTACCGATCCTGTTGACAGTTGGAATATTCTCTGGAATGAAAAGTATAAAAAGCAGGTGTACATGCTTGATAGTCAGAGAGATTCCATAGGAATTACTCTTAAAAAGCTGGGATACTCTCTGAATACAAAAAACCAGGATGAGCTTGAAAAGGCTAAGGACGAGCTGATTAGACAAAAGGAATTGGGAATGGTTCAATCCTACGTTGGCGATGAAGTAAAGGATAAAATGATTATGGGCGAGGCTGCCTTTGCAGTAGTATGGTCGGGAGACGCGGTATTTATGAAACGTGAAAATCCTGATCTGGAATATGTTATACCCAAGGAGGGAAGCAACCTTTGGTTCGACTCAATGGTTGTTCTCAGCAATACCAAGCACCAAAAGGAAGCTGAACAGTTTATAAACTTTATGTGTGAAACCGACATAGCCTTTGCCAATGCTGACTATATTGGTTATTCCACACCTCATACCGAAGCAAAGAAAAAAATGTCACCTGATCTTCTCGAGGATATTGCAGCATACCCCACCGACGAGCAGATAGCCAATTGCGAAGTATTTGAGGATCTTGCAGGCTCCATCAAGGACTACGACAGAATTTGGACAGAGGTATCAGTAAAGTAAACAATATTAGTAGAAAAAAGTGAATAAGTTTAAGTTTATATTCAACAAAAGAGTCAGATTAAAGATATGTCTGGCTCTTTTTCTAGTTCATTTTACATTTCAGGACAATATTTATACATTTCAGGCAAACCTATACAATTATTCACAAATATGTACTATAATACGTAGAAGGAAAAAAGACAATGGGGTATAGCGTTACTTGATTTTCGAACAGTAATTGACTTTGTAAGTAGTACGAAAAACACATAACAGATATAGGAGGTAGGAGCATGGCTAAAAAAATAAGTTTGCTTTTGGTAATAGCGTTGGTTTTAACCTCATTATTACCTATTAGCATGCCGGTAGTTCAAGCCGCAGAAACTACATTACCATCAGCTAAAATAAAGAGCTATGAGTATAATTTTGATGATGGAACAACACAGGGATGGTCTCCGAGAGGCTCAGGAGTTAATGTTGATATATCTAAAGAGGCAGCAGTTTCAGCACCAAATAGCATAAAGGTGACTGGCAGAAGTAGTAATTGGAATGGTGCAAGCTTTAATGCATTAGGCAAATTAGATAAAAATATAACTTACACCATGACAGCAAATGTAAAATCAGTTAATGCATCTACAACACCAAGTGCAATTAGTCTGACAATGCAACAGAAAGCTGCAGCCGACGATGCAAGCACAGATTATAATCAGGTAGCTTCAACTGGCAGCATAAATGATAGGAACTGGCATGAAATAAGTGGTACATATTCCTTTACTGAAGATATGGCTGAGCAGACTTTGTACTTTGAAAGCAGTGACGCTGTTGATACCTTCTATATTGATGATATAACTATCACTCCTCCGGGAGCTGGTGTGAAAAATATTGGATTTGAAGACCAAAGAACTCAGGGCTTTACTTCAAGATTAGGCGGTAAAGTTACCGTAACCGAGGCTGACAGCAAAAATGGAACATATAGTTTACTTGTTAGTGAAAGAGAAAATGAAAATGACGGCCCTATTCTTGATGTAAGTGGAAAAATGCTAAAGGGTTCAAAATACAATATCTCCACTTGGCTAAAATTAGCACCAGGTCCAGGCAACGATCAATCAGGAGTCATTATTTCAATGGCGTATACTATTGCTGGTGAAACAAAGTATGTAAATCTTTATGGTTCTGTAAATAAACCAAAAGTTATAACTGCAAACCAAGGATGGGTTAATCTTAATTTTGACTATATAATGGCATATGGTGCAGAAGAAGTAAGCTTGTATATAGAATCAAAGGGTGACACAGCATCCTTCTACATTGATGACTTTTGCGTCACTTATATACCACCTTCAGATATACAGACTGATATACCTTCACTAAAGGATGTATATCAAAGCTATTTTGAGATTGGAGCAGCAGTAGTACCTGGTGAGTATACCGGAGCTTCAGGGGATTTGCTCAAGAAGCATTTTAACAGCATGGCAGCGAGAAATGATACAATGCCGCGTGCCATATTACCTGATACATTTCTTGCCCTTGAGGATATTACAGAAGCAAATTTAATTCTAGATTTTTCAGACTACATAAAAGATTACACAGAAGCCAATGATTTAAAGTGGCGCTGGCACGCATTAGTTAGCGATAGTCAGACACCGGATTGGCTCTTTACAGATGAAATCGGAGATGAATTAACAACAACAGATGAAAATGGAGATTTGGTTCTAAAAGAGAAAGATCCTGTAAAACAGGCTGCAAACAAGGAACTGGTACTAAATAGAATGAAAGCTTATATTGAGCTGATAATTAATAGATATGGGGAATACATTGACTATTATGATGTAGTAAATGAGGTTATTGACCCGTCAGAGCCTGATGGAATGCGCAAAAGCAAGTGGTTTGTAATAACAGGTAAAGATTATATCAAGGTAGCCTTTAAAACTGCAAAAGATGAACTGGCTACAAAAGGCTATACTGGTAAGCTCTATATCAATGATTACAATACAGAGGACCCTGCAAAACGTGATTTCCTATATGATCTTGTACAAGAGGTAAATAAAGACGAGAAGCTAATTGATGGTGTAGGCCATCAGAGCCATTTGGGACGTACTCAGCCTTCAGTAAGCTCTATTATTAATTCTATAAAGAAATTTGGAGATGCAGGCCTTGACAATCAGGTCACTGAGCTGGATGTAAGCAATTATGATGACAGTACTAGCGACTTTGCTGATTCAACACCTGATAGTGATGTTCCGTCAGAGATACTGATTGGACAGGGCCACCGTTATAAACAGTTGTTTGAAGGTTTAAAAGCGTTAGATGAGGAAAAGGATTGCATTAGCGGTGTAACCATATGGGGAATTTCTGACGCTAATACTTGGCTGTCAACCTTCCCAATTTCAAGACTTGAAAGACCGCTGCTTTTTGATACAGATCAACAAGCAAAATATGCATACTGGGGTGTTGTATTAGCAAATCCTGATTACTCAAAATATTCTGATAAATTGCCAAACCAAGAAATAACAAGCTTTGCTACAATACCCAATATTAGTGCAGGAACAGAGGGAAGTGCAACCTATGCTAATGCAGCAGAAGTTATAGCTGACCTGCCAACTAGTGTCACAGCAAACACAAGCGGTGGAGCAATATCAGTACCAGTAAATGAATGGGTAGATACAGATAAATATAGCACAAATATAGCAGGAAGCTATACCTTTACAGCAATCTTAGGAGCAATACCAGATGGGTATGCAAATACAGGAAACTATACAGCAACGGTAGAAGTAACGATAGCATCCAGATTAGATGCAGAAGCTCCAACAATAACCACTCAGCCACAGAGCATGACAGTTAAGATTGGTGAAACTGCTACACTTTTTGTTGAAGCAGAGACAGCAAGCGGAACACTGAACTACCAGTGGTACAGTAACACCACCGACACTACAACAGCAGGTGCCATTAATATAGCTACCACCTCAGAGGCTGCTATACAAGTCCCAACAAACACAGTTGGCACTATATACTACTTCTGTGTAATAACGAACACCGATGAAAGCAAGCCTAGAACAAAGACAGCCACAGCTCAAAGTGCGATAGTACCTGTAACTGTAGCACCAAACACCTACACATTAACTTACATAGCTGGTGCTAATGGATCAATATCGGGAGTAGCCAACCAAACAGTAGTACAAGGAGGAAGTGGTTCGGCAGTAACAGCTATACCAAACAACGGGTATCATTTTGTAGATTGGAGCGATGGTGTTAAAACAGCAACAAGAACAGATAGCAATGTAACAGGCAACATCGCTGTTACTGCAAGATTTGCTGCTAATTCAAACCCAGGCGGAAGCACCGGTGGGAATACTGGTGGAAACTCAAGCGGAAGCACCACAACTACTCCTGTGACAGAACCAAAGCCTGCGCAAACCGGAGTTGTAACCCTTGTCAATGGTAAGGCTGATACATCAGCTACAGTAACAGCCACAAAGGTTGATGGTAAAACAGTAACCACTGTAACTCTTGATGATAAAAAAATTGAAGAAAGACTTAAAACAGAATCAGCAAATAGTATAATAACTATCCAAGCAAACAGTGACTCAGATGTTGTAATAGCAAAATTAAATGGTGAGACAGTCAAGAACATGGAAAACAAGGATGCAGTTCTTGAAATAAAAACGGGTAATGCAACCTATACTCTGCCTGTATCACAGATCAATATCGATAGAGTAGCAGAACAATTTGGCGCACAAACAGATATAAAGAATATCACAGTAAACGTAACTATTGCAGACTCCTCAAATGATACAGCCCAAATTGTACAAGATATTGCAGACAAAAACCATTATAAGGTGGTAGCAAAACCTGTTGAATTTGAGATAACTTGTACAAGTGGAACTAAATCTGTAGAAGTATTTAAATTCAATAGTTATGTGGAAAGAACCATAGCTATACCAGATGGGATAGATCCATCAAAAGTAACAACAGCAGTTGTAGTTAATAAAGATGGCACCCTCTCACATGTGCCCACTACAATAGTATCTATTGATGGAAAGTACTATGCAAAGATAAACAGTATTACAAATAGTACCTATACACTTATTTGGAATCCAGTAACATTTAAAGATGTTGAAAATCACTGGGCTGAGAGTTATGTTAACGAAGTTGGTTCAAGATTAATTGATAGTGGTGTAGGCGATGGAAATTTTGCTCCAAACAGGGCAATTACAAGAGCAGAATTTGCAGCAATGATAGTAAAAGCACTAGGCTTGAAGGGCACAAATTTCCCGGATAAATTCAGTGATGTAAAAAAGGACGATCCGTACTACTACCACATTTACACTGCATATGAATATGGAATACTCTCAGGGTATTCAAACGGAAAGTTTGGAACAAATGACTTGATTACCAGAGAACAAGCAATGACAATGCTTGCAAACGCTATGAAGATTGCAGGAATGGATGTAAGTGTATCGCAAGAGGATACTGCAAATCAACTAAAGCTCTTTAAGGATTCGGGTAAGATTTCCTCATATGCAAAAGAGGGAGCAGCAATCTGTATTAAGAACGGTATTTTCGGAGGAAATGAAGGAAATATAACACCGAAAAAAAGTTTTACCAGAGCTGAAAGTGCAACCGTAGTTATAAAGCTTTTAAAGAAAGCAAAACTTATTTAGAATAACCACTAAAAATGCTGAAGCAGATTTCTCTGCTTCAGCATTTTTATATGTTTCAAGATAAATATATCAGGCTTGCCTTATTTAATCTTCATACAGGTCACCACTGTTTTCTTTATTTAGTGTCCCATCCAATTCGATCATCAAAAATTTGGTCAACGCCATAACTACCGGTCTGTGTCTCATTCCTTTCGGGACAAT
>JAEYNI010000183.1 GCA_023412635.1 Bacillota bacterium | reverse complement strand
TGTGCGGATATGCGCTGGCCAAGTTTGATTTTAAACTTAAGAAGCTTTCGTACTACGCTATATTAATAACCATGATGCTTCCTACTCAGCTGGGCTTGATAGCATTTGTATGGGAAATGAATAAAATAGGCTGGTCTGATTCACATCTGTCTCTGATTATTCCGTCTGCTGCTAATGCTTTTGCAGTATACTGGATTAGACAATATACTGTACAGGGTGTTCCCACAGAGATTATTGAAAGCGGTAGAATGGATGGATGCAATGAAGCAGGAATTTTCTTTAGACTTGTAGTACCGTTCATAAAACCGGCATTGGGTTCACAGGCCATGCTTTCCTTTATGGCATCTTGGAATGCCTATCTAGTGCCGCTGGTTTTGATCAGTAAACCGGAAAAGTATACAGTTACACTGGGATTGTCAACACTTGATGCATTGTACAGAGCCAACTTTGGTGCCAGAATAGCAGCACTTGTAATTGGAACAATTCCAATGTTTATATTGTTTTTACTATTCTCAAAATCACTTATAAAGGGAATAACTGCAGGATCGGTAAAAGGCTGACAAAACGCTTTTCGGCTATTTCCAAAAAAGTGTCAAGGCACTTATATGGAGGGTAGAATGTATAAGGTTATAATAATAGATGATGAGCCAATCATAAGAAAAGGTATTAAAAATTTAATAAATTGGAAACAGCTGGACTGCGAGGTTTGTGCTGAGGCCAGTGATGGTGCCGAAGGAATAGAACTCATAAAAAAAATTCTTCCTGAAATTATTCTGACTGATATACGTATGCCCGGATTAGATGGCCTCGATATGTTAAAACAGGTAAAAGATATTGTTCCAAATTCTAAAATTATAATAGTTTCAGGCTATAGGGAATTTGAATATGTGCATGAAGCAATAAAATGTGGTGCTTTTGATTTTCTTTTAAAGCCTACCAGGCTAGAAGAACTTACATCAGTTCTGGCAAGAGCTGTAGAAGTTCTGAATGAACAGAAATTAAGACATTCGGAAGTTGATAAGTTTAAATTACTCTTTGAGCAGAACATTCCCTTGCTCAAAGAGAAATTGCTTTGTGATATAGTTTTTGAGATAAATAGTAATGAAAATGAAATAACAGAAAAAATGAAGCTATTTGATATCCATATCAATAACTTTATTTTTATTGTAATTGAAAACGATTTAGATGAAAGTTCAGTTAATACTCAGTACGATAAGCATTTGTACCAGTTCGGCATTATAAATTCCTTTGAAGAAATTATGGCAGAGAAATATGAGGTTCATGTAATAAGTCTCAACAGTAACAAGGTGGGCTTTATTATACAGAATAATGCATATTCAGGCATAAATATGGCTAAAATACTTGAAAAAACTGCGTATCTTCAGGAAATGATATTCAATGCCTTTGGTATTTCTATTTCAATTGCCGTAAGTACTGAAGGCTCATCAGTTTTCCAATTGCCTGATAAACTCAAAGAATGCCAGTACTCACTTGAGTATAAAAGTTACCTGGGTAACAGTTCAATAATTCAATATAGTGATTTGAATTCCTTCTTTAAGTATGAGGACTACTCTTTACTTGAGAGGTATAAAAAGCAGCTCCTTGAGGGTGTTAAGGCGGGTAATGAGGATATTGTGAAAGCTTCTTCAGATAGCATAAGTAATTATATTTCTGCGAACACAATCAGCATTGATTATCTAAAAAATTTTTACTATTCCGCTCTTTCTTCAATTAATAACATTAGAATATCGGTTTTAGCAGCTAATTCTGATAAAAAGCATGAAGAGGGCAAGGATATTGCAAGCCTTATAAAGCTGATTGAAAAAAGTGATAATACTGAGGAGCTGAATTCGCTTCTTCAGCAGGTTGCTTTAAAAATTGCAAAAAAAGTTAACAGCTTTAATAATAAGAGTATTAGAGTTACCCTCAAAAAAGCTATTGATTACATAAATGAACATTATGCCGAGCCAGTAACTTTAAATGAAGTAGCAGAACATACTTTTGTAACAACTTTTTACATAAGTAGAATGTTTAAAAAAGAACTAGGAATAAGTTTTATTGATTATTTAAATGAAATAAGAATTGAAAAAGCAAAGGTACTTTTAAAGGATGTAAGGTATAAATCCTACGAAGTAGCAAGTATTGTAGGAATACCCGACCCACATTATTTTTCCAGGCTGTTTAAAAAGCATTCAGGAATATCCCCATCAGAATATCGAGAAACCCTGCAGATAGGATAAAAGTAAGGTTTCCGAGTCTATTATTAAAAATTCAGAAACAATTCTGTAACAAATGTGTAATATCTTGTTGTATTATTTTGCTCTAGGGCATAGACAAGATATTGCACATTTAAGCAAGTTGTTCTATTTTGTCTTGCCTTTCTATTCATTAAAATGTATGTATAAGAGAACAGGTTACAAGTTGATATTTAGCTATAAACGCCTGTTTTTGACATTCACACACATCTATACATACTACATTATGAAGGGTGGCATTGGCTAATGGGAACAACACCGACTAGTATTAAAAAAGTTGGCGCTGCGCAAAAATCTGTTTATAAACACGGGTTTTTATACGAAATCAAAAAGAACAAAGTACTTTTTATTATGATGCTCCCTGCATTGGTCGTTTTATTACTGAACAACTATTTACCGATGGCAGGCGTATTAATTGCATTTAAAAACTTCAAATATTTCGGAA
>JAEYNI010000168.1 GCA_023412635.1 Bacillota bacterium | reverse complement strand
TCACATTGGTCCCGCTTTTCTGTAACTGGAACTGTTTTTCAAAAAAACTCATATAGCTCTCCTCCTGTACTTTTTACCCACTTTTATATTAACCAATTCAAGTTTGCTTATTCAAAATAAGAAAAGGGATAATATGAAAAAAGGTGAATAATTTGTTATTGTACTTAAAACACAGGATTATTTTATCACATTTTGTCACATTTTCAAGGTAAAATGTAATATATATATTACGTTTCATATGAACAAAAAATCCGGCATGGGAAACCCCGTGCCAGATTTTTATTTAGCTTTTATTTTAAATTTATTTTATAGAAAATTTATTTTATAGAGCTTATAAAAAGCTCTACAATATCAGGATCAAATTGCTGTCCGGAGTTGTTTCTTAACTCCTCAATGGCTTCATCGACTGAAATAGCTGTTTTGTAAACCCTGTCATGTGTCATAACGTCGAAGGCATCTACAATAGAAATTACTCTTGCCAGCTTGGGTATGCTTCTGGCCGAAAGCCCATGAGGGTACCCCGTTCCATCAAATCTCTCATGATGATATAGAATTTCATCGGCTATGTGCGCCAGTTCGGGTGTTGCCGTGGCTATTCTGTACCCAATTTCAGTGTGCTTCTTCATTATCACCCATTCTTCTTCTGATAGCTTCCCGGGTTTCATTAGAATACTTTCGGGTATGCCTATTTTTCCTATATCATGTAGCGCACCCAATAAGACAAGCTCGTCCATCTCTTCATGGGATAGTCTCATTCTATTCCCTACTTTCACGCACATTTTACGGATACGCTTAGTATGTTCCAGTGTCTCAATATGTTTTTCGTGAAGAGTCTGTTCCAGCGATGATATTATACTGCTTCTGGTGCTACGGCTCTCCAGCAGTTTATGGCGGTACATACCCTCTTCAGCTCGCTTCAGAACAGAGTTCATGGGCATCAATCCCGGCCCTCTACAGGCGTAGCCCATGGTGATACTAGCCTTTATAGGATAAGTTTTTACACTTTCACAGGCCTTGGTTATACGTTCTATAAGGTTTTGAACATATCCTTCATTTTTGCCTCTGAGATATACAACAAATTCATCTCCACCCCATCTTGCGGGAATTTCATCATTTGTACAACAATCGGTAAGTATGTTTCCGATAGTTTTGAGAAGTCTGTCTCCCTCTTGATGTCCAAAGCTGTCGTTTATAAGCTTTAGACCATTAACATCTCCCATAATAATCCAGGTGTCCTCTCCAGCCTCTCTTTCAGTTGTACTCAAAACTTCTTCAAGATATGCTCTATTCTTCAAACCGGTAACAACATCTGTCTGACTGAGAAATTTGGATTCCTCCTCAAACTTTTTACGTTGTGTTATATCAGAGATAGTACAAATAAAACGTTTAGGAACATCTTCATCATTATACTGGACGATTTTCCCCCTTATAACTATCCATAAAGTATCCATTGACTTTTTCAGTATTTTTAGTTCCAGTCGGACAGAATCAATTTCCTTGTTTTTACACATATTCATTGTATTTATAACCTTTTCTCTGTCCTCCCGGTCAGCTATGACCTTGAGACATGATTCTAAATCAACTGTATCGATACTTTCATCATACCCGAGATATTTCAGCCAGACTGGACTGATATATACTTGATCTTCAATCAGATTTGCATCAATATATCCATCGTTTGTTGCTTCCAGCGTCAATTTGAACCGTTCTTTGAGAAGCTTCATATCTTCATAGCACTCATCAAGTTCCTTAAGCATATTATTCATATAATTGGCCAGACCTGATAGTTCATCAGAACCGGTAATACAAATACGTGCAGAAGTGTCTCTGGTCTTTCCTACATTCCACAAAAAATCATAGAATTTCTTTAACCTGTTCCTTATCAGCTTATCCATCGTATATAAACTTATAAAGGTAATCATTAATAGAGTCAGGAAGAAAAACAAGACAAAATAAATAATAGTATCTTTCTCTAGTGTTTCAACATACTTAAAAAACAAACTTTTAATAACGATTAAGATAATTAGTACTAATACAGCTGAACTAAGCCCCACAATAGAGAAAGCCTTAAATTTTATTTTCATTTCAGTCCTCCTCAGGTCAGAATTGTCTGAGCTTTCTTAAATTCAAAAAAATTTACAAATAGAGATACCATAATTCTACCGTTTTCTACAAATTTTTTTACCATAAAGAGGTATGATTTACCTATAAAAAACACATCTTTTTGTAAAAATGTATTTTTCATCTATTAATACTAAAAAGCAAAATATTGGTGGTGGGAAAATGTTTAAGGCACTGATTGTGGACGATGACAGATCTATCAGATATGAGTTGAAAAAATCGCATCTGTTTGGGAAAAATGATTTCTGTATTACAGGTGAGGCCGGTGATGGAAGAGAGGCACTGAAAAAAATCAGTTCCAATGAATTCGATATAGCCTTTGTAGATATAAGAATGCCGAGAATTGATGGTATTCAATTAATTCAGGAGTTGCGAAAATGCGGGAATGATCTTTGCGTGGTTATTATAAGCGGTTCTGGTGACTACTGCTTTACAAGACAGGCTATACAGCTCGGAGCCTTTGATTATTTATTAAAGCCAATAAAGGATTCGGAGCTTGATGAATTATTACACAACGTAAACAAATTTCTGAACAAAAAAGGTGAAACTCGTATTTTTACTGAAAATACTTACAAACAGCTGGCTGAGAGTCTTAAAATGCCCTACTCCGTTCATAACGAGCAAGAATTATTCGAACTTATAAAAGAGAGTAGTGTCAGTGCTTTCACTTTTTCTGAAAAACTAGCTCTTGAATTGTCGAATTTTTATGAAGGAGATACCTTTAAACTTTCAATAATCCTGGAAAACAGTTATAAAAATATATGTAGGATGCTTTTGTCCGAAATGCCCTGGCTGAACAATCTTCAATTTAAAGAACTGCAAGTATCTCTAGAGACATCCGAAAAAGCCGAAGTCTTAGTTTCGGCTTTTTCTTCCAGCATTAAAAAGCTTTCCGAATTTATAAACAATATCCATATCAGCAGTACAATCCCGGTAGTAAAGCTATTATGTGAATTTATTATTAGAAATGTTGAGGGCAGAACTACCCTTGAAGAGGCAGCAAAGGCACTTAATTACAGTAGTAAATACCTTGGTAAGGTTTTCAGGGAAGTGACCGGAGAAAGTATCGTTGACTATATAACTAAAGTCAAAATGGAGAGAGCAAAAGTACTGGTTCTGTCCGGTAGGTATAAAACTTATGAAGTAAGTGAAATTATGGGTTATAAAAATACAGATTACTTCACACGTTTATTCAAGGCCCACCACGGCTATACACCTTTGGATATAAAGAGATTATCCCTCTAAATCCTCCGGGTCAGATTTTATAGGCAAAGTGAAGCTGATTTCAGCGCCCTGGTCAATACCAGCGGATATCCAAACTTTCCCTCCATGAAGGGTAATTATTTTCTTAACAATCGACAGCCCAATACCTGTACCTTCAAATTCACTGCTGGTATGTAACCTTACAAAGGTTTTAAAAATATTTCCGGCATATTGCATATCAAAACCTACACCATTATCTTTAATTGAAAACACATACTCAAATTCAAGTTTTTCACATTTAACTTTGATTACTGACTTTTCTCTACGGCTGGAATATTTCATAGCATTGGAAAAAACATTCAGCATAACCTGTTCGAGTAATACTCCATCTCCGTACACTACAGGCAGTTCGGACTTTTCAAATAAAGTTCCTTGCAGGGGATAGACTTTTCTTATTTCATCAAAAGTTTTCTCAACAAGACTGTCCATATATACTTTCTCTGACTTCACAGCAGTAGCTGAGAGTTTTGAAAGCTGAGCATATTTCTCTATAAGTGTACCCGTTTCTGCTGCCTTCTCTGACAGCAAATTTATTACTTCAATTATATCCTCTTCCTTTCGGGTTTCTACAGCATCCTTGAGAAAACCGGCAAGCTTGCTTATTGAAGAGACTGATACTTTTAAATCATGAGAAAGCATATGATTAAAGCTATCTATATCATTATACGCTTCTATAAGTTTATCGGTACGCTTTTTCAGGTTTAAATGAGTTTCTATCCTTATAAGCAGTTCACTTACATTGACAGGCTTCGAAACATAGTCCTGGGCGCCGGCCTCAAATCCCTTTATTATATACTCACTATCATTTACTGCTGTTAGAAAAATAATAGGAATCGAGTTATATAAAGTATTAGCCCGTATTAAGGAGCACAGTTCAAAGCCATTCATTTCAGGCATTAATACGTCCAGTAAAATCAAATCCGGCATCCCTTTGTCCAAAGCCTCAAGGGCTTTCAACGAACAGGTCACCGCACGTACTCTATAATTTTTCTTTCTGATAATCGATGCTATAAAATGTATATGTTCCGGAGTATCATCTATTATTAGTATTTCAGGATTCTTGTATATATGTTCCAATGTTAAGCCTCCTGGCGGCTGTTTTTTGATTGAAGATTATGTATAATAGTATTATACATAATCTTCAGCATTAGTTCCATTACCGTGGCCGGTTAAGTTAGCTGATTGGAGAAACAGATGGCTTCTATAAGAATCATTTTGGTATTGCATACTATTATTATCCTGGTAATTGCAGTATGTGTTTTATTACTGGGCTATTATCTTTTCAGAAGAGCTATAAGGGAAAAAACAGCTCAAATAAATACGCTGGTAAAAGATATATCTGCAAGAAAAGAAGCAGAGCTTGTCCTTAAAGAAAGCGAAGAAATGCTGAAGTTTGCAGCAATAGCCGGAAAAATCGGACTTTGGGACTACAATTCTACTACCGGAAAATCTACCGTTCTTTATGATTTCAGCGGAATCAAGTACCCAGGAGGCTTGATAAATCTAGACTTTCTACAGCTTATATATGAAGAAGATAAAGCAATGGTGATTACCGCATTTAACGATTACATTTCCGGTAAGACAGAAGAATTTGAAGTTTTATGCAGAATCAAGACCATTGACCCTGTTTGGCAGTGGACGTTAGCATCCGGTCTTGTGTTGGAGAGAAACTCTGACGGGAAAGCCCTTAGGGTAGCAGGTTATATCAGAAATTTTACAAGCCAGAAGCGTGCTCAGGAAGAATTAATGAATGCTAAATCAGCCGCCGAGGCGGCAAGTCGCGCAAAAGGCGATTTTATTGCTAACATGAGCCATGAAATACGAACACCTTTGAACGCAATTCTCGGTCTTACCCGTTTATTAACAGACACGGGGTTAAATTCAAAGCAAAATGATTATCTTCAAAAAATTCAGTACTCGGCTGATAGCCTTCTGACCATAGTGAACGATATTCTTGACTTTTCCAAATATGATTCTCAACCGCTTATACTTCAAAAGGCCCCTTTTGATCTCATTTCTCTTGTTAATAAAGCTGTAAATATTCTTGAAAACAATATCATATCCAAAGGTCTGAACTTAGAGCTTAGTATCAGCGAAGATGTTCCATCCTATTGTATCGGTGACCCTTCAAGACTGAGACAGGTTTTGCTGAATATTATTGGGAATGCTGTTAAGTTTACTGAAAACGGTTCTGTATCGGTAAAGGTCATGATTGTTGATACAAGCTCTGACAAGGTCCTAATAAAGTTTATAGTTGAAGATACCGGCATAGGAATTAAGCACGAGCAATTGAGCAATTTATTCAAACCTTTTTCTCAGGGTGATCCCAGCATATCAAAGATATATGGCGGAACCGGGTTGGGACTTGTTATCAGCAAGAACCTTATAGAGAATATGGGCGGAAAAATAGAGGTTGAGAGCCAGCCCGGTCAAGGCAGCAAGTTTACTTTTATAATTGAATTGATTCCTACCGAAGCCCCAGTTCCAGGTAAATCGGAATTCTTAAGTCCGAAGCCCTCATATAAGTATTCTCCAACTGGAGCCTCGAGGATTCTGGTGGTGGATGACAATGAGATCAACCTGATGGTGGTAGAGGAATTCCTACGAAATGCCGGCCACATTACAACCAGGGCTTCAAGCGGGCAGGAAGCGTTGGACAAGCTGCAGGAACAGCCCTTTGATATGGTTTTATTGGATCTTCACATGCCGGTAATCGACGGACTTCAAACCTCAAGGAGAATTACCAGTTTGCAGCTTGCAGAAAAGCCTGTTATTATGGTGCTGACCGCTAATACAGATGAAGCGGCAAGGAAAGAAGCCCTTGCCGCTGGAGTGGATGATTATCTGACGAAGCCTTTTGATCCTGAACAATTATTAGAGACTATTGCAAAATGGATACCCGAGAATAAAAGTACAGGTTTGGATGTGTCTTCAGTATTGAAAAGGCTTAATGGCGATTATTTTTTGTTTATAAGTATCCTTGAGTTATTTATTGAAAACAATAAGTGCTTTATTGATAGTTTGAATACTGCTCTAGTGGAAAATAAAGCTTCTGATGCCATATTACTATGTCACACCCTCAAGGGTGTGTCAGGCAACATTGGGGCCTTGGCTCTATCCGAAACCGCAGACGCTGCGGTAAAAGAACTCCTGGCCTCTGTAAAAGGAGAATTATCTCCGATGGTTCACTCTCTGTTGGAGAAGCAATTCAAAACAGCTTTCTCATCGGCGTCTGCGCTGGTTCAGAAGTACAAGTCTGAAAATAATCAAATTATCTATACTGACACCTTAAGTGTCGACCTCGAGCTTAATGCTCTTATCTCGCTCTGTGAGAAAAACGATTTAGCCGCTTGGGAAAGGTTCAGAAAAATTGAGCCTATCCTGCTTCAAAGCTTTGATAGTGAAATATTGCAGGATCTACGCAGTAAATTGTCCGGGATGGACTGGAAAGCGGGACTTGAATTACTTGGGACCATGAGACACTCTTTAGTGTAACCGATACCATACTTCTTATACTTTACAGAACCATGGCACAGAACCATGGCATAAATTTACATCCTAGTGTAAGTGTGCTAAAATAACGTATAAATGGAGGTGTTTTATGAAGAATTTTAGTAAAATTATTTCCCTGCTAATAGTTTTTGCTTTAAGCTTAACTATTCTGGCAGGATGTGCTCAGGATGAACTATTGTTGTTAAACGCTCTTTGCAAACAACCTGATATCAATTCCTATGAGAGTAAAACCGAAGTATCAGTTAAACTGACCTCTGAGGGATTAAATGGCGACGATAAAGAAAGCTTTGAGCAGATAGCCTCAATGCTTAATGGAATGAAAATAGCAGTTAATCAAAAAGCAACAGGAAATAAGGAGAAGACTCTTGCTAAAACCCAGACTGATGTAAATGTAAGTATGGATGGTATCAGTTCAGAAATAACCGCTTGGTCCGATACAGATTTAACAGGAGATACTCCGAAAATTAAGCAGGTCGTTAAGATTCCAAAGCTACTATTTGACATCTTGCCGATTTATAGCGATTCTGACATGACCAGCAAGGAATATCTGGTTATAGATATGGGAGAAGTTCTATCTAAAGGTAACTCTGAGAAAATCAACTTATTTTCAAAGGAATATTTAGAATATAGTAGGAACTTGACTCCAAAGTTTATAGACTTTATTAAGGCATATGCCAGGGAATTTAGTCCAGGTTTCTCAATTGTCACTAGTAAGGGAACACTGACCCATGGAGATCAGACTGTAACGGTGTATAACTTGAAACTTGATGATGCTAATTTTAAAAAGCTGTTGTCAAATACGGTTACAAACTTTGTCCAGAGTGAATCTGCAATGAATTTTAGTAAGAACCTTATTCTTGATTCCATCCGCCTTTCAGATCTTCCTTATAGAGAAAGGCTCAGAGCACAAGGCGAAATAAACAAGTCCTTTGACGAGTTTAAAACTGATCTTCCAGAGTTCCTAAAGAATTGGGAAAAAATAATGTCTGTTCTCAACGATGTAAAAATATTGGGAGACAAAGGTATAAACATCGAATTTCTTATAAACAACGACGGCTTTATCGTTAGACAAAAGGGAACTATGGATTTCGTTATTAACCCAAAAGAAATTAACACCGCCCTTGAAAAATATACTTCTCTAGCAAATGAAGACTACATAGCTGATGAAATCAAGGACGAAGGTACCGTAAAATTCGAAATCAACTTTAATACAGAGATTACAAAAATAAACAAAAATGTGGTTGTTGATATCCCTGAAGTAACTCCTGAAAATTCATTAAACTTTATGGAACTTGTAGGGCCTGTCTTGAATTTTAGTACCGCCAGAATGGAGGGTCAATTTGAACCGGATACTACGCCGCCTGATGCACCAACCGTTAACAAAGTTTTACAGACATCTAAAGCTGTTTCGGGTAACTCAGAAGCTTACTCAGTAATAACGATAAAAAAAGGTAGCACCATAATAGGACAAGGAATGGCAGATGAAGAAGGTGCTTTCAATATAACAATCGTTCCTTTAAAAACTAAATCCACCCTGACGGTAACAGCAACAGACGTTTATGGAAATGAAAGTGCCGCAACGACAGTTAGTGTCAGTTCTTAAAAAGCGTAAAGTGAAAATACTAAAGGATTAAAAAAAGGGGTCTCCGGCAAAGACCCCTTTTTATAAAATTACAGTAGAGAGAATAGCTGTAATTTTATAAAAAGCTTATTATTTTCGGGCTTTGGGTTCTGGTAACCTTAAGGAAAGTTGAACCCACCCTTATTATCGGACTTATTATTTCATGGGGAGGAATGTACACAATTTCCCCTATAT
>JAEYNI010000146.1 GCA_023412635.1 Bacillota bacterium | reverse complement strand
CAAATTTCTCGATATACTGGTCAGCAGTTTGTGCCTCCCTGGTATAAACCACGTGTATGGTATTATAGTCGAAGACCTCCTCAAGGTGTCCCTGGACACGGTAAGCATCAAACACTACAATTATCCGATACTTCCGAATCCCCTGAAAATTACTCAGCGAGTCAAGCAACTTTATTCTGGCACCATCCATATTATTATCTGCAAGTCCTTTCAGGTCCGGCCATGCATGAATAATATTATAACCGTCCACAAGCAGATAATCTTCCTTTATTTCCTTCTGCCTGGCATTAAAGTCAGTCTGAACAGGCTCATAATATCTTTTAACCGGTTTTTGGGGTCTCTTCCATACAGACTTTCTCCCCTGGTTTGCATTGGAAGCTCTATTTATAATTAGATCAATCTCTTCCGGACTGATATAACTCTCTTTACTCTGCAACGCCTGATTTGGGGTTATTTGTTGAGGCTGCTCCTTTTCTTCATTAAAATAGCTTTCAACATGCATGTATTCCTTAACCCTATCCCACTCTACCAGAAATCCTGTACCGTGGGAGCAAAATACAGACCCGGTAGGGTTACCGAAGTCCCTCTCAGAATCGTATCCTATTCCGGCTATGACTTCCTCTGCATTATGGCAGGGCTCATAGCCCTTCAAGCTGTAAAATAGCCTGCCAAACCCTTTTGTATACGCAGTTACCTCCATCTGATAATTCCTCATTGAGGTAACCGGAGCACTTCCTGTGAGAACTGCCGTCTCACCGTCTGATTGGGCTATTTCACATTTGCCATACATTTTTTCAATATCTGTCATAGCCCTGCCAACCATCTTTTCAGGCAGTTCCAGCTGAAAGGTGTAATAGGGCTCCAGCAATACCGACCGAGCCTCCTTCAGACCCTGACGAACGGCACGATAGGTTGCTTCTCTGAAATCGCCCCCCTCAGTATGCTTATTGTGAGATCGGCCCGAGACTAATGTTATTTTCATATCAGTAACAGGCGAGCCTGTCAGTACACCTCGATGAACCTTTTCCTCCAAATGCGTCAGGACGAGTCTCTGCCAGCTTTTCCCCAGAATTTCTTCACTGCATACTGTACCAAACTGCAGTCCGCTTCCAGGCTCGCCCGGTTCCAACAATAGATGTACCTCTGCGTAGTGTCTCAAAGGTTCAAAATGTCCGACACCCTCAACAGTATCTGAAATGGTTTCCTTATACAGAACCCTTCCCGCATCAAAACCTACTGTAATACCAAAACGGCTTTGTATCATGCTCTGCAGAATTTCAAGCTGAACCTCCCCCATTATCTGGACTTGTATTTCCTGCAGCTGCTCATCCCACACAATATGGAGCTCCGGCTCTTCCTCTTCTATTTGCCGCAGCTTGGGTATCATTACTCTTGGGTCACAGCCCTCGGGCAGAATAATCCGGTAAAAGAGCACCGGCTCCAATACAGGTGCCTCGGCTGCCTTCTCAGCACCGAGACCTTCCCCCGGCCTGGTTTGGGTCAGGCCTGTTACTGCACAAATTGATCCCGCTTCAAGTTCATTTACCGCCTCGTATTTTTGTCCAGAATAAATACGAATTTGGTTGATTTTCTCTTCTCGTCCATTACTCTTAAAGACATCCTTTACCCGCAGCTTTCCTCCTGTAAGTTTCAGGTGTGTAAGACGTGTCCCCTGTTCGTCCCTTGTTATCTTAAAAATTTTAGCACCAAACTCATCAGAGTAGTGCGGTATTATGGTATACCCTTCCACACCCTGCATAAATTGTTCAATACCTTGCATTTTTAAGGCTGAACCGAAATAACAAGGAAATACCTTACGGTCCCTGACAGCTTTTTTAATCAGCGTGGCATCAATCCCGCCTGTTTTCAAATAGCTTTCCATTATTAGTTCATCACACATGGCCAGCTGGTCGTAAAAAACATCAGTTTCTGGCATGTCGAAATCAATTGCACCGTCATCCAACTGCTTTTTTATTTCTTTTATAAGCTTAGCCCTATCGGCGCTAATCTGATCCATCTTGTTTACAAATATGAATACAGGAACCTTATACCTGTCAAGCAGACGCCATAAGGTTTTAGTGTGTCCCTGAACTCCATCAGCACCACTGATAACCAAAATAGCGTAATCCAGCACCTGGAGTGTTCTTTCCATTTCAGCAGAAAAATCCACATGACCCGGAGTATCCAACAAAGTAATTTCTGTATCTCCCAATTCAAACAACGCCTGCTTTGAGAAAATAGTTATTCCTCTGGCCTTCTCCAGTTCATAGGTATCCAAATACGCATCCTTATTGTCCACTCTGCCCAGTTTTCCTATTTTCCCGCTCAGGTATAGTAAACTTTCCGATAATGTTGTTTTGCCTGCATCCACATGTGCCAATATCCCAATAACCAATTTCTTCATTAACCGGTTTCACAATCCTTTATATATCAACAGTTTTAATAATCAATTACAGAAAAAATCCCTGTCAGCTTACTTATACTACGATGATAACAGCAGGCGGGGAATTTTACAATAATATTGAGTGCCATACCTCTAATGTAATTTTTTCATAACATTTTCTCTATGAAGTCATGGACAACAGGGATACAAGGGACACATGATTATACTATGTATATAAGAACTGAATTTTATAGCAGAATTAAAAGCAAGTAATATGTTACTTATTAATACTGTTTCACCTTATTTGCTTCTGCCGTACCAATCCGGGTCATAAATAAATGTACCCTTCTGCACAATTCATACACGCTTAATACTGTTATATAAGATAATAAGACTACAAGCAGATATTTCACAAATATATAAATTTTTAGCTTACTGAATAACAGGGTAAAAAGAGTGACCGGAAAAAAGTGAAATATATAAACTTTGAAAGAAGCTCGGCTTAGATATTGAATTACCTTGCCTGGTTTGTTGAAACGAACTTTTCCAATGTTTGTTAGAAAAATTATGGCAGAGCATTCGTAAATACCTTTGGTAACCGCCCATAAAGGGGCCAGATATAATTCATCAGAACCCATCACCTGCCATTTGATATTAACATAAAACAGTACAGTCAGCGACATCATCATACAAATGATCGAGGGCTTCAAGTATTCTTTGAGTTTTTCTCCTATGCGCTCATCCGCTGCAAAAAGGTAACCAAAAATGAACACACTGAGATACACAGCGTCATTTGCCCAATCAAACACCAGCGTCTGAACCCCATGGAAAAAAGGTCGTAATAATAGCTCAAAAATAATAATTACCGCAAATGGCAGCAGTATACGGTGACCTTTGACCAAAAAGCTTCCTATCCGTTTTATGTGTCTTTCATCAATCTTCCATCGGTTAAAAAGGGGAATACACAGCATTGAAAAAACAAACAAATATAAAATAAACCATAGATGTCCATAACCAAGATAATGTATTATTTTTTGCCAAAAAAGTGGGAAGAAGCTAATCAACCCACCCTCGAATCCCTCATATAGGGCCTTCAAGTACGCGGTCGCCGGACATAACAGGGATAAACCCAGTAGGAGAGGGATCAGCAGCTTCTTCACTCTTTCTCCAACATATTCTCTAACTCCCCTTTTACTTAAAGAATAAAAAGATGCTATTCCCGAGAGGAAAAACAAGAGTGTCATAAAAAAGTCTCCAAGGGGTACTGAAAAAATCAGAAACTGCAAGGCTTCAATCCCTTGTACAGGTGTCTTGATATATACAGTACCAACCCTCAGATAAGTTAATGCTGCGTGGAAAGGTATTAGGGATAAAATTACAAAAACTCTCAGCCGATCAATATAAAATAGTCGTTTGTTTTCCATACAATCTGCCTTTCAATTTATGATAAACCTTCTATCTCATACGGATATATATGTACATGAATCAAACTACTATACAGATATATGTACTTGAATTAAACTACTCAACAGTCATTTCTTTTAATTTGTTGGACAGTTCATCAATCTCTTTAGTACTATTGTTAATCTCTATAATCTGTTCATTTTGATTTTCCAGTGTTGCAAGAACTTCTTCTACTGAAGCCGCACTTTGTTCAGATGAACTTGCTATATTCTCAATCAACCTCTGTGTATCTAAATATTTATCCGCAATATCATCGATTTGCAGCATTACCTTATTTATTTCAGAATCCGTTTGGGCGAACGTCTTTCTTATTGCATTGAAATAGACAGAAATCTCGTTTATCAGTCTGCTTTCATCTTCCATTGCTGCTTTTCCTCGATTTACCTTCTCATATGCATCTTGGGATTTTAAGAATATTCCCGTTGTGACAAGATTGATATCGTTAACAATACTCTTGCTCTGGTCAGCCAGCTTTCTTACCTCATCAGCAACCACTGCAAACCCTTTCCCATGTTCCCCTGCTCTTGCTGATTCGATGGCAGCATTAAGTGATAACAGATTGGTTTGCTCGGCAATCTGTTTTATTCCTTCCAACAGGCTGTTAACCTGATCTATATTTGTTTGTAGCTCCGATACTGTTAAAACAGCTGTTATGATAGCATCAGTTATAATTTTTGTCTGGCTCTCAACTTGCTCTACCTTTCTACAGCCATTCTCCACTTTTTCAGTCATATCTACAGATTTTTCGGCTATTCCCCTTGATACATGGCGGGTTTCTTTTACTGTTTCCAATGATGCTGCCATTGATTCATTAATGGAATTGATACTGGATGCATCCTCCGATACTGCAGAAGCCATTTCCTGCATAGCGATATGAATACTGTTGCTGGATTGAGTTAGAGAACTCATATTGGTATTGACTTGCTGGACGTTATTGGCAAGAATTCTTGTACTTCTGTCTACACTTGTAAAAGTATTCTTCAATTTCCCTAATAATTGATTTGATTGTAGCTCTTTCTTGTATGCATCGTCGGCCAGTTCTCTGCCCCATCTTGTGAGAAAATAAAGCAGGGCGAGTGTGCCGTTCAGCATTATGAATACTGAAATGTAACTGCTCAAAATTGTATTAGGTCCAAGCAGATTTTCGGGCTTTATAAGGTATCCCACAATATAAATAACATTCACTATAACGCCGTGAATCAATAAGACTTCCTTTTTAAAATACAATGCTGCCATTGCAACTGTTGCTATAATTATAAAATGCTTGTTAACCGCAAACTTATCCATAAGAAACTGAGATGCGACCACCAGGGAGGGAATCAGTGCAAAAAAAAGGCCTTTTAAATAATTATTAATGGGCAGAAAATAATTGACTACAGTAAGAGCAAATATACCGCATCCAAGTAAAGTCAGATTGACTCCACGGCTTATTCCCTGTGTTATAAAGGTTTGTGCACAAAAAACAACTACTATCAGAGCAATGAAAATCAGATTGACAAAGTGAACCCTTTTGACGTTATACCTATCATTCTCAGACATTGATTAAACCCTCCTTGATTTTATATATAAATCCGGTTTGTATTTTTAAAACGCAAAGGCGACTATAGAACTACTATTACAATATCGCACTTCAACGAGGATGGATAAATACAAACCTAATAAAACCAAAGAGTACCAATCGCCACCTTTTTAGTCCAGCACCTATAGGGGTTTTGGAGACACCGTTACCTCGTTATATAACGAGATTCGACAATAACTACAATTTTCCTTCTTGTTTTTATAAAAAATGTTATTGTATTCCATGTAGGTAAGTTTTCTACTTATATACATATTTTCACCTTCTTTCTTGAAAACCCTTTTCCGGTGACCACTCACATGTGCCTACAATTTGATAATGGCAATTACAGCAAGCATCACCATCCCCAAGAGTTTTTGTTCTTTCAAAGCCATTGCCCATCAGATGAGAAAACAGATAGTCCATCCGACATATACCCGGGAGTAGCCCTTCTGCATCAAAATCATGTGCCAGCTTTTTTATTCCGCATTCTGTTATGTCAAGTTCAAAAGAGTTATTACTGATTTCCCGATATGTAACGCGCCAATCATACGGGTTCAGTTCATTTCGAAGCTGCCTTTCAACGTGTTCGGCAGCTTTTTTTCTGAAGCCATTGATATAAGTCTTACCAGTAAAGTGCATAAGAAAATTCGGTATAACCGTAACCAAATTTTCGTTCATCACCCAGATGTTTTCCCAGGCTTCCTGCTGCCGAAGGCCCAATTCCAAAAAAGTTTTATACCATGCAATATATGCCGAGCCAAATTTATAATTGAAAGAAAATATACTCTTTCCAATATCCGGTCTATGTTCCAGGATCACAAGTAATTCATCCTTAGAACTCTTTTTGAAGCTGTTCCAAAAAACATTACCATATCTCCTGATTAATGTTTTGCTGCTTCTAAGCATGGCTATTGAATAAATGACTTTTTCCATAATTCGACCCTTCCGAATCCACTTAATCATTTTTACCATTTCATACCACAGCACAGCAGCTGCTGCTATGGCTGCAGAGGTAAAAAACTGGCCCGCTGTGAGTGGTGCAAGTTTAAGGTAACCTGACAGAGGAGTATAGAGTATAATTGCAAGCATAAGTAACGTACCTATGTTAACAGCCCACATAATCCTGTCTTTTAAAAGGTGAACAATTGTTTGAACAATAAAATCACGTTCAGAGCAGTTTACCTGAACAAGAAACAGGTTGGACAGTATTATAACCGTCAGTCCCATTGCACGGGCAACGGACGCATCGGATAAATTACCTGAAAGAACGGTATAATAAGTCCCGAAAGATGCTGCAAAAATCACCAGTCCTTGAATAACACTTTTCAGTAAGGCCCGCATATTCAAAAGCTTATCTTTCGGGTCACGCGGCCTGCGAGACATAATGTCCGATTCAGCTGGCTGGCGTTCCAATATAATTGAACAGGTCGGGTCAATTATAAGTTCAAGTAAAACAATATGCAAAGGCAAAAGCATCAGTGCAGCTGGTGCGACTCCGAAAAAAGGGGCTAGTAGTGAGGCTAAAGCAATCGGGATATGAATGGTGAATACATACCCTACAGCTTTCCGGATGTTGTCATAAATCCTTCTTCCGTCTTTTACTGTTTCAATAATGGTGGTGAAATTATCATCCATCAAAACAAGGTCGGCGGCCTCTCTGGAAACTTCGCTGCCGCGTTTGCCCATAGCAATACCGATGTCGGCATACTTAAGAGCGGGAGCGTCATTAACACCGTCACCAGTCATGGCTACGATTTCTCCGTTTTCCTTAAAGGCTTTAACAATTCGCATCTTATGCTCGGGATTTACACGTGAGAAAATGGATACTTCCTTTACAGCCTCCCGTAATTCATTATCGGTCATTTCATTGAGCATATCGCCTGTAATTATATTTCCACTGTGTTCCATACATATTTTTTTTGCAATGGAAGATGCAGTAATCCCATTGTCGCCGGTGATCATCACAACTCGGATCCCAGCCCTCCGGCATATCTCAATATCAGATTTTATACTCTCGCGAGGAGGGTCGGCCAGACCGATCAGACCGCAGAGCTTCAATTTGCATTCTATCAGGCTTGAGGGGATTTCCTCCTCCGATGCCGGTGTTGAGACTGCTACTGCTATTACTCTCAGCCCTTCTTTAGACATTTGTGTAATCACATTCCCGGTAATTTCCCTGTCTATCTCCGTTAAATTGCAAATTGATAATATCTGTTCCGCGGAACCCTTGGCAGCTAAAACAATCCTGTCGTTCCTGCGCCAGACATGTCCCATCATTTTCAATTCATGTGTAAAGGGAAACTCCCTGATCAGCTCTCCATTAAACAGATTTTCCCGGGATATTCCATGGCTCTCACAGTGAGCAAGCATTGCCTTTTCCATGGGATCGTATGCCTCCGTTTCGCAGCCCAGACCCATGGTCTCTATCAGGGTATGTTCATCGCTGTCTGGTGTCCATGTCTCCTGTACGGTCATCCTATTCATTGTAATGGTCCCTGTTTTGTCAACACACAATACTGAGACCGAGCCGAGAGTTTCAACAGACGGCAGCTTTCGAACAAGTGATTGTTTCTTTGCCAACCGCCAAGCCCCCATTGAAAGGAATACGGTAAGAATAACAGGAAATTCTTCAGGAATCATGGCCATAGCCAGCGTAATCCCTGCCAAGATGCTTTCAATCAAACGATCGCTAAAAGTTTGGTCCGGAATATTTACATAGGTAGTCACTCCTACCAGCGCAAATAATACACCTGCTATACCGGCACATATTTTAACCAGCCTGCCTGTCTGTTTTTGCAGAGGTGTAGACTCATCCGGAGCAGCTGCTACATTTGTTCCGATTTTACCGTACTGGGTATACACTCCGATTTTATCAACCAATATGGTTCCTGTACCCTGTGTGACAAGAGTACCTGCATAGCAATAGTCTTTACGCCAGTATTCATTTAAGCCTTCCTCATCCCTATCGGTAACCTTCCATACGCCTTCTGCCTCTCCCGTCAAAGATGACTCCTCTACGCAGAGATCGTTACACTTGACCACCACGCCGTCGGCAGGGATTTTTATTCCCTCATATATCAGCATTAAGTCTCCGGGTACAAGATCAGTGCTGGAAATTGCAGTTTCCTTTCCATCCCGTATTACTGTAATATGCGGGGCCGACAATTCTTTGAGGGCATTAAGGGTTTTATCGGTTTTCCATTCCTGAATAACATCAATACTGATAATTCCGATAACGATAATCAGCATTATTGCACCATCTCCCGGCTCCCCGAGAATGAAATAAATAATTGCAGCCACAATCAGCAATAGAAACATCGGCTCACAGATAATATGAAGAACCTTTTTTAAAAATCCCTCTTTTTCCCGTGGCGTTATTTCATTCCTGCCGTATTGCTGCTGCAATCGCTTTGCCTCGGCGGAAGTTAATCCCGCCATAATTTGCTTATTATCTGTCATAAAAGAATCCTCCGTTTTCGCCCTTTGGCGTCGTTTGATTTCTCTTATGGCACTCCATTCAAGGTCGTTCCTTTAGGTATAATAAAAGCACACCTATGGAACATACTACTGTCCCACAGATGTGCGTGTAATTGCAATCTGTTGCCACTC
>JAEYNI010000145.1 GCA_023412635.1 Bacillota bacterium | reverse complement strand
GGCCAATATGAGACGAGGCCGGTTCCTTGATAATTCTTCCTCCATAGACGGTAAAACCATCGGGATGTATGCAAGCTGCGGTACCGACAAGGGTATCAGATTTTGCTCAATGGTCAGAGCGGTTTCCGAAGGTGGAAGGGTCTATACCATCGGTGAAAACCTTATTGTTGAGAAGGCTGATACTGTAACCCTGCTCATATCTGCAGCTACCAGCTTCTATCACAAGGAATATGAAGCGCAGTGCCTGACATATCTGGCAGCAGCAGAAGGGAAAGGTTATTCAAGGCTGCTGTCCGGCCACATTGAGAATTACTCACAGCTTTACAGCAGAGTCAAGTTGGAAATTCAAAATTTAGAGGAATGTGACGAAATTAATAACCTGGATACCTCCGAGAGACTGGAACGCCTTAAAAGCGGAAAATCAGACCACGAATTGGTAGCCCTTTATTTCAGCTTTGGGAGATATCTGCTGATATCCTGCAGCCGCCCCGGAAGCCTGCCGGCGAATCTTCAGGGTATATGGAATCAGGATATGCTTCCTGCCTGGGACAGTAAATACACTATAAATATAAATACCGAAATGAACTACTGGCCTGCTGAAACCTGTAATCTTTCCGAATGCCATCTACCACTCTTTGATCACCTTCAGAGGATGAGAGTCCCAGGAAGAAGAACCGCCAGGGTGATGTATGGCTGCAACGGCTTTGTAGCGCACCACAATACTGATATTTGGGGGGACACAGCTCCCCAGGATATCTACATTCCGGCAACCTACTGGCCAATGGGGGCGGCCTGGTTAAGCCTGCATTTATGGGAACACTTTGAATTTGGTTTAGACAAGGAATTTTTGAAGGATGCTTATCCAATTATGAAAGAGGCGGCCGAATTCTTTCTGGACTTCTTAATTGAAGACAGTAAAGGAAGACTTGTAACAAGTCCTTCCGTATCGCCTGAGAATACATATATACTGGAAAACGGTGAGAAGGGCTGTTTATGTATAGGTCCTTCCATGGACAGCCAGATATTGCATGCACTTTTCAGCGGATGTATTAAAGCTTCGGATATTCTAAATACTGATGGGGATTTTGCCGAAAAACTGGCAGAGGTCAGAGACAGGCTCCCAAAGCCCCAGATAGGACGGTACGGGCAAATACAGGAATGGTCTGAGGATTATGAAGAAGAAGAGCCCGGACACAGGCATATTTCACATTTGTTTGGCCTACACCCTGGAAAGCAGTTCAGCACAAGAAGAACACCTGAACTTGCAGCTGCAGCAAGAAAAACTCTCGAAAGGCGGCTGGCACACGGCGGAGGCCATACGGGGTGGAGCAGAGCCTGGATAATAAATATGTGGGCAAGACTGAAGGAGGGAGAGAAGGCCTATGAAAATGTTATGGGACTATTGAAAAAATCTACACTGCCTAATTTGTTCGATAACCATCCTCCCTTCCAGATAGACGGTAATTTCGGTGGCACGGCAGGTATAGCAGAAATGCTGCTTCAGAGCCATGAAGGAGGGATTGAGTTGCTTCCTGCCCTTCCGCGTGATTGGAAACAAGGAAAGGTAAAGGGCCTTGTGGCAAGAGGTGGATTTGAGGTTGATATTGAATGGAGAGAAGGTAGGATTTGCTGCGCCAATATCCTGTCCAGAAGTGGAACGGTATGCAATATCATTAAGTCACAGGAATACTATGTCGCATCTGGTGGCAAACCAGTTGAAGTTTACGAGCATGGTGATACTATTTCCTTTAATACCGTACCCGGTGCAATATATGAGATAAAAAGTAAATAAATTTAGTCCAACCTAATTCAATAGCTTTGCATTAAAGTAGATATTTAATTAAAATAGTAATATATAGTAATTTTTCATTTAAAATATATATAGCAAATTATTATATAGTAATTATTTTAAGGAGATCAACTATGAAGGATATCAGTGTAACAAGAATGCCCTCAGAATTTAAAAAGGCAGTCCCGGTGGAGCAGCAAGGTTCTATGACTGAAATCGGCTATTGTGTTAACAACTACGTTAATCAGTCCAGGCAGCTTGTGACAAATCAAGGCATTAGTGGGGCTGAAGCAGGGAGAGATACAGTTAATGGTGATCCCATCGTAAAGAAATGCAATGTCTATTTACCAGCAGGCTATGATTCAAATGATAAAAATACAAGATATAATGTTTTGTACCTGCTCCACGGAGTAGGAGGGGATCGGGATGAATGGCTGGACTCCAACGGAAAAACCGACGGAAGCTATAACATTTGCAATATATTGGACAATCTGATTGCGAACGGGGATTTAGCCCCGACGATTGTGGTTTTTCCTGACGGAAGGAGTGCAATAGATTGGACAGATCGTTCCTTCAATTCAGAAGGAACAAATATGCTGGGATTTTACTATTTGGATTATGAATTGAGATATGATCTCATCCCCTTTATTGAGTCCAGATACAATACATATGCGGATATAACTGATACAACTTCCGAAGGCATAGCATATAACCGATTGCATAGAGCAATAGCAGGACTTTCAATGGGGGGAATGCAGACTTTGAATCTGACTCTCGGAGGTTACAGGTGCGACTCCTCTGTACATACCGGAAACAACAGCCGCTGGGGAAACGGGCTTGAGCCCACTGTTAAAACTCCGGGGATGCTGGACTTGTTTGCTTATGCAGGTGCCTTCTCAAATGCGCCTACCTCAAGCAGTGGTGATATCCTCGGCGCGGGTATAGCCTTAAGCAGCTACAAACTGAATTTACTATACATTACTTGTGGTGATGCTGATGAAATTTCTTACGAATCTCCCTTTATAGGTGCCACTGACAGGCTTGCGGAAGTTGCAGGTGACAAGCTCTGTGATTTTTATAGGGTGATCATAAAAGACGGCAGGCATGATTTCAAGGTTTGGAATAACGGTATATTCAACTTCTTACGTATAGCCTTTGATAAAAAGGAACATTCCTCAAAAATTGAGAAGGTCAGTGAAGTGCTTGAGTTGGATGACTAACCGTATTATTAATAGTATTATTATAAAGTATTATGAAAAGGGAGTTAATTCATATGCTCAGAATTGTAGAAGTTGAGAATGGTCTGGTTCAAGGGCTTCCGGCGGCAGACCCGCGCATAACCAGTTTCAAGGGAATCCCTTTTGCCGCACCTCCGGTAGGGCAGAATAGATGGAGAGCCCCTCAACCGGTTGAAAACTGGACAGGAGTACTTAGGGCCTTTGAGTTTGCTCCAATTTCCATGCAGGTACCGACAGTTATAGATATTAACAATATATATACCCGTGAATGGGCAGTAGATCCGGACATTCCTATGAACGAGGACTGCCTGTATCTCAATGTCTGGACTCCTGCTGAAAGTCCCAACCAGAAGCTCCCGGTTTTTGTGTGGTATTTTGGAGGGATGCTTCAGGTCGGGCATACCGCGGAAATGGAATTTGACGGTGAACGTATTGCCCGCAGGGGTATAGTTGTAGTAACAGTCAATTATCGTTTGAATTCTTTCGGATTCTTATGTCATCCTGAAATAACAGCAGAAGCAGCAAATGCCCCGGCCAACTTTGGCCACCTGGATCAGCAGGCCGGGACACAGTGGGTCAAACGTAATATTGCTGCTTTTGGCGGCGATCCCGATAATATTACAATAGGCGGGCAGTCGGCAGGTGGTGGCAGCGTATTAAGTCAGCTGGCTTCTCCTCAGAATGAAGGGCTTTTTCAGAAAGCAATTATTCAAAGCGGAGCTATCACAGAGACCTACCCGGGAAGCTTCGTACCCATCGTCAGACGGACGCTGGAGGAGGAAGAGCAGGAGGGAGTCAAATTCTTTGATTTCCTTGGAGTCAAATCTCTGGACGAGGCCCGAATGCTTGATGCAGTATATATCAGAGATAAAACACTGGAATATAACCGGATTTGGGTTACTGTTATTGATAATAAATTCAGCGTGGATGGTCCGTACGATTTATTTCTTCAGAACAAGCGCTGGAAGGTACCGGTACTGTGGGGGAATACAACCAATGAATTTTTCTCTGAACCAAATGTGAATACACTTGATGAATTAGCAAAAATGGCAGTTCAGAAATTTGGTGATGCAGCAGGAGAGTTTTTGGAACTGTGCGGTGCCAAATCAGGTAATATTGAAGAAGTAAAGAAGAACGCATCTGTGAACAGTATCGAGTATGCAATTCGCATAGCTTCGCATGCAAGCTTGTCCACCGAGTCCAAGGCGCCTTTGTATTACTATGTCTTTGATGCTGAAATACCCGGATGGGATAATCCCGGAACATTCCACTCTGTGGATCTCTGGTTCTTTTTTGAAACACTTGCAAAATGCTGGAGGCCTTTTGTGGGAAAGCACTATGATCTCGCGCGGCAGATGTGCAATTACTGGGCAAACTTCATACGTTCGGGGAACCCCAATGGTAAAGATTCCACTGGAGAGGATATGCCAACATGGGACGAGTACACCCTGGAAGCCCCATTTGGTATGGTATTCAAAGAAAAGGCCAAATTTGTCAGGGAACAACCGGGAAAGCTGATGAGTTTTCTTGTTAAGGAATATTTTAAAGAATAGATATAAGGCTATAACAATTAATCATCCGTTATAGCTGGCTTACATAACTTCATAAAAATTAAGGTTACAAATAAACCTTTATAGATAGTAATCAAAAAAATTCAAAAAAAAATATTAGAAAAACAGTAAGTTCTTATTGATATTACTGATTTTTCTAATATTTTTTTATGAGGAAGAGTGCTCACCCTTTCTTGTATGCTTTTCCTGTAATTACCGTACTTGTTTTACATAATGTTAAAGTATATACTAACCTCATAAATATTATTTGGGGAGAAGGGTATTTTGAAGAGTTCTAATATAGCAAAATTAAAGTTTAATAATACTTTCAGTCGCCTTGTCATTACTTTTCTGTTAATAATGGTTCCAATTTATGGTTTGGCCTTTTATATATACAATTGGGGCCTATACACCGTTAAAAGTGAAATCTCCAAATCTTCTGTCGCCCAGGTCTCCTTTTATCTCCAAGGTTTGGAAAAAGAGATTGAACGTATGAAAATACTTCAATATGATTGTTTGAATGATGAAAATCTCAATAAGCTCGCAATCAGGTCACAAATAATGAGTATATATGAAAAAACTGAAAGTATAAGACTGCTTCAACAAAGACTTGTTACAATAAAGAACAGCAGCGTTTATATTAAAAATGTTAGTGTTCATATATTACCAATAAAAAGGACCGTATCGTCAAATAACGGACTGGATGATATAGATATTAATAAATTCGAAAATATTAGAGTTCCGGAGGGACTACGCGGGGCACAACTTGTAAGTCATAGAGGAAGCTTGTACTTAAGTACTCTTCAAAAAAGGGACATCCCGAGCAGTAATCCTCTTTATTCGATAGAAGTAGAGCTGGATAGTGAAGTCTTTAAGCAGGCATTGTCACAGTTTAACACATATGACGGAAGCGTGTCGGTATTAATCAGTCTTACGGATAATGACATAATAATAAATCAGAATATTATAGAAGATGCCGAGATCAAGGGTATCATAACCAAGTTGAACACTCAGGACAATAATGGTACTGAATATGTCAATATCAATCAGAAAGGGTATTATGTTGTACATGCAAAGTCAGAGTATCTAAATATGGTATTGTTAAAGTATATACCTCGGGAATACTTAATGAAACCCATAGATAATTTTAATATATGGGTATGGGTTTTTTCAGTTGCTGTAATAATAATTATTTTGATATATTCATATTCAACCTATAGGTTTATGCACAAGCCCCTGATTCAGCTGGTTAAGTCTTTTCGTAAGCTGGAAAGCGGAGATTTGCAGGTGTCAATTACTCATGACTCAAAAAATGAATTCGGGTATTTGTATCAACGTTTTAATGATATGGTAAAGAACCTGGATAATCTGATTGATCAGGTTTATAATCAGAAAATTCTTATGCAAAAGGCAGAACTGAAGCATTTGCAATCACAAATAAATCCTCACTTTTTATATAACAGCCTCTTTATGATTAATACTATGGCATCCATAGGCGATGAAAATCTTGTTCCATTTTCCAAATACCTTGGAGAATACTTCCGTTTTGTAACCCGGAACTCATCGGATTATATTGCGCTTATTGATGAAGTTAACCACGCTAAAGTGTATACAAACATACAATCCATGAGGTTTTCCAAAAGGTTAAAGGTTGATTTTAGAGATTGTCCTGAGAAGTACCATAATATAAAAGTACCTCGTCTCATTATTCAGCCCATAATAGAAAATGCCTTCGAGCATGGTATTGAAAGGAAAAAAAACAGTGGTATTGTTTCAATATATTTTGAAGGAACTAAGAATGAACTTGACATTATAGTCGAGGATAATGGAAATGAAATGACGGATTCGGGATTGTGGGAGTTGACAGAGGCATTAAATAATACTACAGATGAATTAGAGACAACAGGGATTATTAATATTAACCGCCGAATAAAGCTTGTATTCGGTGAGAGTAGCGGACTCTTCATATCGAGAAGTGACCTTGGGGGCATTAAAGTAATACTTAAAATTATTATTCCTGGAGGTGATGAAAGTGTACAGATTACTAATAGTTGATGATGAAGAAATAATTGTTAACAGTTTATTTGAAATATTCAGTAATATACAAAGCCTTAATCTGGATGTATACAAAGCCTACTCGGGAGAGGAAGCCATTGAGTGGTTGAACAGAACCAGAATAGATATTGTTCTGACCGACATAAGAATGCCTGAGATTGATGGTTTGCAGCTGTTGAAAGTAATTCATAAAAGTTGGCCACAGTGCAAGGTTATATTCTTAACAGGATACAACGAATTCGAGTATGTGTATAAGGCAATTCAACATAGTGGAGTCAGTTATATACTAAAAACCGAAGATCACGAGAAAGTTGTTGGTGCTGTTGAAAATGCCATAAACGAAATTCAAAAAGGCATTAAAATCGAGGACTTGATTCATAAAGCTAAAGAACAGATGAATATGGCTGTAGACCTCTTTCAGAAGGACTATTTTATTCAACTACTTAGAGGGGATACTTCGTTATGCATAAACAAAGCTCAGTTTGAACAGTTATCCATCACAATGCAAGCTGAAAATCAAGTTGTATTATTGCTGGGGCATGTTGACAATATTCCTTCAGATGTAACTTATTGGGACAGGCTACAGTACCTATATTCCATAAGGATGATTATAAATCAGAACCTGAGTCCTTACATCAGAAGTGTTATTGTAATGGATGAAAACTATAGATTTATCATATTCATTCAGCCAAAGGAGTTGTTTATTCAAAATCAAACAGTTGATACCTATTACTATGAAAAAGCAGTTTCATTTATTAAGGGTACTTTAG
>JAEYNI010000127.1 GCA_023412635.1 Bacillota bacterium | reverse complement strand
ATTTTTCAGCATTTCTATATATTGTAATCGTATGAACATGTCGAGAGGAGTAAAACAATGTCAGTAAAGTATATCTTCGTAACTGGTGGTGTGGTTTCCGGGTTAGGTAAAGGAATAACGGCAGCATCGTTGGGGAGGCTTTTAAAAGCAAGAGGCGTACACGTAACAATCCAGAAATTTGACCCGTATATAAATGTTGACCCCGGTACAATGAGTCCATATCAGCATGGAGAGGTTTTTGTCACTGAGGACGGTGCCGAAACAGACCTTGATTTAGGGCACTATGAAAGATTCATTGATGAGAATCTTAGTAAGAACAGTAATGTTACAACCGGAAAAGTATATTGGTCAGTTATCAGCAAAGAGCGTAAAGGTGACTTCCTCGGAGGAACAGTTCAGGTAATCCCTCATATCACAAATGAAATTAAGGATAGAATTTACAGAGTAGGCAAATCGGAAAGAACAGATGTTGTTATTACTGAAATAGGAGGAACAGTTGGTGATATTGAAAGTCTCCCGTTCCTTGAGGCAATAAGACAGGTATCTACTGAAATCGGAAGAGAAAATGTAATGTTTATTCATGTTACCCTGGTTCCATACCTGGGTAAGTCAGGTGAACTCAAAACAAAACCAACTCAGCACAGCGTAAAAGAATTAATAAGTCTAGGAATTCAACCGGATGTTATTGTTTGCAGAACCGAAAAGTTCCTCCCTCAGGATTTAAAGGACAAGATAGCATTTTTCTGTAATCTTCCTGCGGGAGCGGTAGTTCAGAATCTTGACGCTGAGGTACTCTATGAGGTTCCTTTAATGTTGGAAAAAGAGGGACTTGCTAAAACAGTTTGTAAGAGATTGGGATTAACCTGTAGCGAACCGGACCTTTCCGAGTGGGAGGAAATGGTTAACAGGCAGAAAAATCCGAAAGGGTCAGTAACAATAGCCCTTGTAGGTAAGTATGTTGAGCTCCATGATGCATATCTGAGTGTGGCAGAATCCTTAAGACATGGCGGAATCGGTAATGATGTTGAAGTTGATATAAAATGGGTAAACTCTGAAGAACTTGAGAATGGAGAAGTGAGCGATTATCTCAAGGGAGTTGATGGAATCCTTGTTCCAGGAGGTTTCGGGGACAGAGGTATAGAAGGTAAAATCCTGGCAATTACTTACGCCAGAGAAAATAAGATACCGTTCTTTGGAATATGTCTGGGTATGCAGATGGCAGTTGTTGAATTTGCAAGAAATGTTGCCGGATTACATGATGCAAACAGCTCAGAGTTCGGTGAAAGTCCCTATCCCGTTATAGATTTAATGCCGGAGCAGCGTGATATTGACGAAATGGGCGGGACAATGAGACTTGGTGTTTACCCTTGTAAGATTATAGATGACACAATGATTCAAAGGATATACAAGGATGAACTAATATATGAAAGACACAGACACAGATACGAATTTAACAACGAATATCGTGATACATTATCAAAAGCGGGTATGGTTTTATCGGGTCTTTCACCTAGCGGAAAGCTTGTTGAAACAATTGAATTAAAGGACCACCCTTGGTTTGTGGGAGTACAGTTCCATCCGGAATTCAAGTCAAGACCAAACAAGCCGCACTATTTATTTAAAGACTTTATAAGAGCGGCATATGAGTATAAAACCAGATAACTTTATTAAAAGAATGATATCGGAATTATGTTAAAAACAGGCGGTTTCCAAGGACCGCCTGTTTTTTTATTGTCGAGGAAAGTTAAAATTTTTAAGACATCATTTAATGTCTTAAATGTAGGTAAATGGCATAATACAAGGATAGGTAAGGATTTTCCTTGACATAAAAACTTTGAATTTATGCGCGTGCCAGAATTTCTTTAATACATTAATCCGAAGCAAATAATCAGTAGAAGGAAAAGGCCCAGTGTGACAGGTTGCTGTCACACAGCGCAAGCAAAAATGGCTTTACCACCTTTGTTCTGTAAAAATAAAACTTTTTATAGTATAAAAAAAAGCATTACTGACAATAATTAATATGAAACCCTATTTACTAAATATTGATAGGTTTAAATAAAAAATGATTGGATGAATGAAGAATATTTGTTCATTTAATAGGGGAAAATGCGGAGCATATTTAGCATCAGTGAAAATTTACCTTACCTCTGAATTAAGATATGCGTTACCGTCAGGAGGGGAAAATTATGAGTAAGGGACTATTATATTTAAAACCGGTATCAAACGGTCAGAAAGTAGTAAACATTATCAAAATATCCATAGCTGTTTTGTTATTGGTAATTCTTGGAGCATGGATAATTTCTTACACTTACGCTGAAGATGTAAATGCAGGACTCTCACAAAATCTGGTCAGACTTCATGTTGTTGCAAATAGTGATTCTGCCTCGGATCAGGCATTAAAGCTTAAGGTCCGGGATGCTATTATTGAGTTTATGAAGGATAAGCTGGCAAATTCTAAAAATATTAATGAAACCAAAGATATTATAAATGCCAATCTACAAACTATTGAAGAGGTATCGCGAAAAGTTGTTAAAGCTAACAATAGCAGTTATGAAGTGAAGGCATCAATTGGAAATTATTCATTCCCTACAAAAACATATGGTGATATAGCCTTGCCAGCAGGAGAATATCAGGCCCTTAAGGTGGTAATAGGAGAGGGTGTCGGTGCCAACTGGTGGTGTGTACTATTCCCGCCCCTGTGTTTTATTGATGCAACACATGGTACTATACCGGATTCGGTAAAGCAGGATTTGAAGACTTCACTGTCAAATGAAGAGTATAAATTGATAACAACGTCAGATAGCGATGAAGATATCCCCGTAAAAATCAAGTTTAAAGTAGTTGAGATTTTAGAGGGATCCAAAGTAAAGTTAACAGGCGCAGTAAATAAAATGTTTAAATAACTTATGCAATGTAACGCGGCAAAAATGTCGCAGGACGCCTTGTCTCGTGAAACACGCAGAGGGAATAAAATTTTTCTACAGTCGAAAATTTTATCTGAAACTATGAGTTATAATTGAATCTTCCTTGAGCGAAAAGAGCTATGTAGTTATATCTGCATAGCTCTTTTTGGTAAAAAATTCTACATTTATTTTGTATATTGATATATAATAATATCATTATTAATGATGAATGGCGGTATTCTATGTGGCTATTGAATAGTTTTATCAATTATTTCAGCAGTCAGGCTGATTTTTACTTATCCATGTTTTTAAGACTTGTAGCGGCATGTATACTTGGAGGTATTATAGGCTTTGAACGTGAACATGTACATAGGCCGGCCGGTCTCAGAACTCACATACTTGTATGTGTTGGATCTGCTCTTGTTATGGTTACCTCGGAATTTATATACTACAGGTATTCTTCACATGTAAATGTGGATCCGGCAAGACTTGGGGCACAGGTAATAAGTGGTATAGGTTTTCTTGGGGCAGGTACGATTATCAAAGAGGGTGTCAGTGTCAAGGGCTTGACCACTGCTGCCAGTCTTTGGGCCGTCTCCTGCATAGGTATAGCAGTTGGTATAGGGTTTTACTCTGGGGCATTTATTGCAACGGTAATAATCTTTCTGATACTTGTGGTTATAAAGAAAACTCAAAGTACAATTTCCACACAGAAAAACACAAGAATATTTATTCACACCCAGATTAAAAGAGGGTTAGTAAATGATTTATCTAAGCTAATACAGGAAATGGGAGTTAAAATCAAAAAGACCGATTTTGTAAGCAGTGAAAGAGACGGAGAAATGGTCCTTCGGTTTACATTGGATATTTCACATATACCCATGGCTGAGCTTATTGAAGCCATTATGTGCCATGAACACGTCAGACGGGTTTATGAAGAGTAGTTGCGATAAAATACTATTGACTCCAGTTAACTCCAAATACAGTATAGATGTAATGGGGTTTTGATGAGTAAAAATTGTAATATAAGGCGAATTAAATCAATCTGTTTTGAGAAGTGTTCAATTTCATTATTTATAGAAGCTTCAACTTCCTTTAAGTGATTCTTTAGAGAATCTAAGTGAGAAAGGAGCATCTTAAGAAAACCGCGTTGGTGTTCAGTTAGTGCCCCGTTAACTGCAATCAATATTTCATCTATCTGATTACGTGTTTTGGTTTTAAGGCATACATCCAGTGCAGTACGGTCGATTTGTCAATGCTGGATTAAGTGGTTAATGATATTTATACCTGAAGCACCAAATATGTCAGAGATAAAAGTTGAAAATCCTAAATCCTGAACTCTGTAAAAATTTTTCAATACGGTTTTTCTGAGAAGTAATATCATTAACAATACTTTTACGATAACGGGTCAAATGGCTATCCACTAAAAAAGTGGTGCGACAATCTGATGTTCTCATGGGCAATACGCTTACGTTGAAAAACGGGGCGCAAATCCTCCAATGATCATTCAAACTTATTCCTGCCAGTTTACTATATAACAGAAATAAGATGAACTTTAGAACAGCGACTACCTATTTTCATTTGCGGCTGCAATGGCCTATCATGATTCGTTGAAAATTGAATAGTGCGGTATCTAGGCAATTTTTATCTATTCATAATATCTTGATTAGGTGAATAATATTAGAATAGAGTTTTTATTAATATGGAGGTATTTGTGGGATACTATATTAATGTTGAGAAAAATGTGAACATTTATGTAGAGGATATTAATCCAAATGGAAAGAAAACTATTCTGTTTCTACACGGTTGGCCCGGAAGTACTAGGTTATTTGAATATCAGTTTAATCAACTTCCCAAAAAGGGGTATAGGTGTATCGGGATAGATACAAGAGGATTCGGTAATTCTGATAAACCATGGGGTGGGTACGATTATGATAGATTGGCTGACGATGTTCGATGTGTGGTAGAAGCTATCAAATTAAATAATATCACACTTGGGGGACATTCAACAGGCGGGGCTATAGCAATACGATATATGGCCAGACATAATGGTTTTGGGGTATCGAAACTTGCTCTTTTTGATGCAGCTGCTCCAAGTCTTATAAAGCGTCCAAATTTTCCTTATGGAGTAGATCAAGAAGTAGTTCTACAAATTATTCATGGAACATATAATGATCGCCCTAAAATGCTTCGAGATTTCGGGGATACATTTTTCTATCAACATATAAGTGAGGCATTATCAGATTGGTTCTTCCAATTAGGATTACAGGCAGCAGGATGGTCAACAGCTGCTATTGCAAATACTTGGATAAATGAGATGCTATTTTCTGATTTAGTGAAAATATATGTTCCAACTTTAATTATTCATGGTATTCATGACCAAGTTGTTCCTTTTTCATTGGGTGAAATACAAAAACAAAGTATTAAAAACTCAAAGCTAATTCCATTTAAACATAGTGGTCATGCTACTTTCTACGAGGAGAGAGACCTTTTCAACGAAGAACTGATAAAATTTATTGAGACATAAAGTTTTACAATTGATATCTTAATATTATTATGAAAACCAATAAGCCAAATACCGCATTATTCAGTAGAAATGATATGCGGTGTTTTTATGTCCACAATTCAGTCGCTAAATAAGAACAAGGCGTCGGAAAGGATGAACATTGAAATTGAATAGTGCGTAAATATTATAACTTGACATAGCAAATATCCAGATGCAGCATTATTTGTATTGAATTGCATTTTAATCTGCATTGTTTGATATGTCGAAATAAGATTGCATTAAGTTAATTAATCTAGGGGAGAAGTAAATGATAAAAGCGGTTGTATTTGATATGGATGGTATAATGTTTGATACAGAAAGGCTAGCAGCAGCTAAAATGTGGGCTGTTTTCTATTAACCCTGATATATTCAATACGAAAAGTCATAATGCGCGAGTACAAACTAAAAAACAGGGAAGCATGGTAGAAATTGAAAATCTAATTTTAGTATATGAAAATTTGATTTCCAATTTCGTGTGCAACCTGTTTTTTGGTTTAGTACGGGAGCATTATAGTTTATATTCTATTGAATATATCGCGTATTATTTTAACAGCCCCTTAAAGCTGATTAATCTCAATAATCTTGTACTATTTTCCTGCCCTTCCGAATAAAAATATTCATAGTACAGAGTTCCAAATGTGAACCGAATTTATTGAATATCGTACTTAATACAAGAGAGGGCGAGAAATTGATATGAGTGTTATGGAATCCATGTTGAATTATGCAAATTCGGAAAGCATACTAACGAAAGGCCTTACGGATAAAGAGGCAAAACACAAGCTGCAGAAGCATGGCCCCAATATACTGGCCGAGAGGAAAAAAATATCGCCTATACGGATATTATTTGAGCAATTTACAGATTTTATGGTAATAATTTTAATTATTTCAACTATTATTTCAGGCTTTATGGGGGAGATGACCGAGGCCATCACAATCATAGCCATAGTGGTGGTTAATGCCATAATGGGCTTTGTTCAGGAATTCAAAACCGAGAAGACCATGGAAGCCCTGAAATCACTTGCAGCACCCAGTGCAAAGGTCATAAGGGACGAACAGCTGATAAATATTCCTGCCGAGGAAATTGTCCCAGGAGATGTGCTGGTAATAGAAGCTGGAGACCGTATTGCCGCCGATGCCGCAATTCTGGAAAGTAGCAGTCTTCAGGTGGATGAATCCCTTCTTACGGGAGAATCGGTTCCCGCTGAGAAAGCTGCCCTGAGAAATCATAAAACCCTTATAGATCCTTTTGACAAAAAAACCTCTGTCTTTATGGGAACAGTTGTAACCGGCGGCAGAGGAAAGGCTGTAGTTTACGCAACAGGTATGAAAACTGAAATGGGACATATAGCTGACATGATACAGAACATTGAGGATGATGAAACACCTCTTCAGAGAAGGCTTGCCCACCTTGGAAAGTTTATAGCCATCGGCTGCCTTCTAATATGTGCCATAGTGTCGGTAACCGGAGTTATCAGAGGAGAAAAACTCTTTAACATGCTACTTTCTGGAATAAGTCTTGCCGTTGCTGCCGTTCCGGAAGGCCTCCCGGCAATAGTTACAATATCCCTTGCTCTGGGTGTTCAAAGAATGCTGAAAAGAAATGCCCTCATCAGAAAGTTGCCCGCTGTTGAAACTCTTGGATGTGCAAGTATAATATGTTCTGATAAGACTGGGACCCTGACAGAAAATAAAATGACTGTCAGAAAGATATATGCTGCCGGTTATCAGTTGGCGGTTACAGGTAACGGATATAATTTGGAAGGCAGCTTCCTTGTTGACAACCGGCCCTCCGATCCGCTTAAGGTGGAAGGAATAAAGCTGGCGCTGGAGATAGGGGCTTTATGTAATAATTCGGTTATAACAAGACCTGCAGCCGAGACTTCGGCACTTGGGAAAATCAAATCCATTTTCTCAAAACAGGACACCTTGAAAATTTCCGGTGATCCTACAGAAATTGCCCTGACCATTGCCGCTGCCAAGGCTGGAATAACCTCTGTCGGATTAAGTACTGCATATGAAAGAATTGATGAGCTTCCTTTTGATTCTGACAGAAAATGTATGTCTATTGTCTGCAAAAGCAGCAAGGGCGAGGTATATGTATTTACAAAAGGCGCTCCAGATATAATTATTGACAAGTGCAACCGGATAATGTCTGCAAAAGGAATAATAAAGCTGGATGAATTGACTCGACGTTCAATTACAAAGATAAATGATGGTATGGCAAATAATGCTTTGAGAGTAATGGGTCTTGCATTCAGAAAGCTTGAAACAGGTTCTTATAATTCAAATAAAAATATAGAAAACGATCTGGCTTTTGTCGGCTTAATGGGTATGATTGATCCGCCGAGAAAAGAGGCAGTAGATGCGGTTCAGAAATGCAAGCTGGCGGGAATCAAGCCGGTAATGATAACCGGTGATCATAAGCTGACTGCTACTGCAATAGCAAAAGAACTGAACATTTTCTGTGAGGGGGATAATGTGCTGACAGGTGCTGAGCTTGATGCCATGAGCGAAAAACAGCTCGAAGAAATAGCACCGACTGTCTCTGTATATGCAAGAGTTTCACCGAAACACAAACTGATGATTGTAAGAATATTAAAAAATCTCGGACATATTGTTGCCATGACTGGCGACGGAGTAAATGATGCCCCGGCGGTTAAAGAAGCCGACATCGGAGTATCCATGGGTATTACCGGAACTGATGTAACAAAGGAGGCATCTTCAATGGTATTGCTGGATGATAATTTCGCCACCATTGTTGCCGCAGTTGAAGAGGGCAGAGTAATTTACAACAACATTAGAAAATTTATAAGATATATGCTGGCCTGCAATCTCGGTGAAGTCCTCACAATGTTCTTGGGCATGATTATGTGGCTCCCGATACCGCTATTACCTATTCAGATACTATGGGTAAATCTTGTCACAGACGGACTGCCTGCCATTGCACTTGGACTTGACCCTGCTGAAAATGACATAATGCTGAGAAAACCCCGCGGAGCTAAAGATCACATCTTTTCTCAGGGTTTACTGAAACTTATAGTATCAAGAGGAGTCTTTATCGGTCTAAGCACTCTGGGAGTATTTGTAAGTATCCTCTACTTTGTAAACAATGTTGAACTAGCACGAACCGGAGCATTTATGACATTGGTGATGACGCAGCTTATCCACGTATTCGAATGCAAATCCGAGACAAAAACAATTTATGAAATACCGTTGTTAAACAATATTCCTCTGATACTTGCTGTACTTTGTTCCTTGGTAATGATATTGGGAGTGATCTATATACCTCTATTCCAAGGAATTTTCGAGACAGTCCCCCTTGGACTTAACGAATGGCTGATTATACTTGGATTCTCGTTTATGGGGCCTGTGTTATCGGGACTATTGGGAATAAATAAAAAGAAATATGCCTGATTCAGCAACCAGGTTCAGAAGAGCCTTATAACCGGGGCGGTAAAGGGGTAATGGGAGAATTATCTACAGGCATTTAATTTGCGGAAAGGCAAATATAAGGCAGATATCAGAGTAAACGGACAGCAATTTTAGCAGATGTTTGTTAGTAGTACGCGAGTACAGCATCAAGTAACGGGAAGCACGGTAGAAAGGCTTGCTGAAATTTTAGGTGAACTATAATTTCAGTAAGCCTTTTGTGTGCTACAGATACTTGATGCTGTACGGAAAGTACTACTACAATAAAACGTAACTAAAATTGCATTATGTTTACTTACCCTATTAACCTTATATGGCCGCAAAAGCACATTCAATGCACATTCAATCTTTCCCACTTGAAA
>JAEYNI010000117.1 GCA_023412635.1 Bacillota bacterium | reverse complement strand
CAGTGTCACCATATCTTATTAATGCTGCTCCGTTTGCCAGCTGTGCCAACTTACCTGTTTCAACAGTAAGTGTTCTTCCGGCAAGATCCATACTAAATGTTTTAGACATGTTAGTCCTCCTAAGTTTCTAATAGTTTTCATATGCTATTTAAAACTATAGACTGTAGCATGTAGATTCTGCGTCAAAACAATTTTGGTGCACAATCTACCTTCTACCGTCCATAGCCATATGCAATTAATAATATTATTTCAATTTTTTTGTTTCTTATTTATTTAGGAAGTTATATATACTTTAACTCCGGCTATAGTTTTAACTAAAAACAATATGTAAAATTCATATCAGTGCTAAAACTAGAAAACAGGCAGGCGCTAGCCTGCCTGTCCTATAATAATTACTTTCTTAGACCAAGTTTTTCAATAATAGCACGATATCTTTCGATATCATTCTTTTGAAGATAATTTAAAAGACCTCTTCTTGCACCAACCATCTTAAGAAGACCTCTTCTTGAGTGGTGATCCTTCTTATGAGTCTTTAAATGATCATTGAGGTGATTGATTCTTTCTGTAAGAATAGCAACCTGAACCTCAGGTGAACCGGTATCACCTTCATGCAGCTGATACTTAGTAATTATTTCCTGCTTTACTTCTTTAAACATGTTTGTAACCCTCCAAATTATAATAATGATTAAACGCCATAAACCAGGTAATTGGATGGAGAACCCAAAAACGTAGTTAATGGTTGATAAAAATTTATACCTTAGGTATTTTAGCACATTTCATAGTTATTTACAATAATTAATTTATTCAATCATTAAATCTGGTTTTTCTCAATAATTATGATTTTCAACATTTATAACGGTCTATAGACTATTCATTATTATAAATTAATAATTTTTATAGTAATTATATGGATATATGTTACATGGAATTTTTGCTATAAAATAGTATAATTAGTATATTACTTGTATTAACAAAGGAGATGATGCAATGAATAATAATTCTGCTTTATTAAGAAAAATAGCAGACAATGTTGAAAAAGTCATTGTCGGTAAACGAAATTCAATAGAACTTGCTCTGATCGCTCTTGTATGTAACGGGCACGTGTTGCTGGAAGATGTACCGGGTGTTGGAAAAACCAGTATGGTTTCTGCATTGGCCAAGTCAATTTCTGCTTCCTTCAAAAGAATTCAGTTCACCCCGGATGTTCTCCCTTCAGATATAACAGGCTTTTCTATCTACAATCAAAAAACTTGTGAATTTGAATTCAGACAAGGAAGTGCAATGTGTCAGATCTTGCTGGCTGACGAAATTAACAGAACCTCGCCGAAAACCCAGTCAAGTCTTCTGGAAATAATGGAGGAAAACCAGGTAACTGTAGACGGGACAACTTACAAGCTTCCAAAACCTTTTATGGTATTGGCTACACAGAATCCTATCGAGTATATCGGTACATATCCTTTACCAGAGGCACAAATGGATAGGTTCTTCTTGAAGATTTCTCTCGGATATCCTCAGGCCGGTGAAGAAGTATATATCCTTTCAAGATTTCTCCAAGATAATCCGTTGGAAACACTTGAACCTGTTGCCGGAAGTGAAGACATATTACAAATTCAAAATGATGTGAAACAGGTTTATGTTGACAAGACACTTAAGAATTATGTTGTCGATATTGTAAATATGACAAGAAAAAATGAATATATAGCTCTAGGTTCCAGTCCAAGAGGATCACTTGCAGTCTGTCGAGCCGCTCAAGCCTGGGCATATTATAACGGCAGGGATTTTGTCCTTCCTGAGGATATTAAAAAAATGCTGCTGCCAACTCTTTCTCACCGTATTTTACTAAAACAGGAAGCTAAATTAAAGAAAATGTCGTCTATAGATATTTTAACTAATATTATTGACAAGGTATACATACCTTTGGTAGATAACTATGAGAAAAAATAGGATAACGTTTATTTTTTTACTGGTTTTAGCAATTATATTCCGTTATAATTTCAGCGGATTTATTCCAGTCTTTTTCCTGAACACCTTATTAGCACTGCTAGTTTTCTCTATCGGTTACACTATATATGTTTACATTCGTTTTAAATTTGTTCAGGATATTGATAAGAGAGTAATAACAAAGGGGGAATCTGTAAAACTTATTGTAAAACTCTGTAATGAGGACTTTATGATTTACCCTTATGTTTATGTATCTTTTTTTGGCTCCCACTCTCTTTTTAACTCTGAGAGTTATTCTCAAAGCCTTGCAATTACACCATTTTCCAAAAAGGAATTTGTCTTTGATATGCAATGCAAGTACAGGGGTGAATATGAGGTAGGAATAAGTGATATTTACATTGAAGATTTTTTAGGACTCATCAGATTGAACTATCAGATACCTGAAACAAAAAAGATTATTGTATATCCTAAAATTAAGCATTTGGCCAAATTTGATGTATTTTCTACCAATAGCTATGAATCACAGAGTACATCACAGGGTGCCGTTGAAGATGTGAACAACATCAGAGACCTGAGAAAATATCAATATGGAGACAATTTCAGAAGAATCCACTGGAAGCTTTCTGCCAGGAACAATACCTGGATGATAAAGAATTACCAGTGTACATCTGATGCAAATGTAAATATACTTATAGATCTAAGGCGTAATTCCTATCAGAATGATGTAACAATTGTATTGGAGGATAAACTAATCGAAGCTGCCGTTGCAGTGCTGAATTACTACCTTCATAAAGGGATATCTGTAAATTACATGTATTTTGACGATAAAATTAGAATTTTAAAGGCCTCAAACAGGCACGAGTTTGAATACATATATAAGACACTCTCGACTGTCAATTTTAATCAGAAGATTCCTTTGGCCGATATAATATCTCTTCACTACGAAAGCAGCAATAACTCAAATGATATGGTTATCCTTACCAGCATTTTGGATGTGGACTTGTATAACGTTATTTACAAGGCTCAAATGACAAACCATTCAATATGCCTGCTGTACGTCTCTCCAAAAACTCTTGTGAAAGAAAAGTTCGAAGTAGTAAATGATATTCTTGATATTTTGCCGGAAATTGGCGTCAGGGCCTATACTATAAATCCTGACGATGATATTAAATTGGTACTGGGGGGTTAAGATTGATGAATCATGAAAACAAATTTGGCATTCTTGCTAACTTAATACTGGTTATGCTTATGTCTTCAAGCATCACCCAGACTCTTTATTCGTCACTATTTATGACAAAAACCCCCGAATGGTTGATCTTCCTTTTTGTAGTTCCCTTTACTATTCTTCTATATGTAATGTTAAGGAATAAATTATCCACCATTATTTCACTTATTTCTATATGTGTAATTTTAGCTTCCGGACTTTTTGTTATAATTTTTAAAATAGGTATCGATAGAGCATTATTCTGGAGCAACAGTTATTCTATTTGGTTTATTGATATTATTAATGGTTACAGAGGAATTCTAAGTCCGTATTTTTCAAATTTGACCGTAATAGCGATAACATTTTTAATAACATTATTTGTTTTTATATTTACTATAAAGTATTACAATTTTTATGTAACTACAATACTATTTTTCAGTGTGTTCTATTTCCAGTTGGAATTAAAGACTCCGGGCAGTGATATTTCCTTTGTCCTCTTCATCTTCTCCTTCCTTCTTTACTATTTCTTTTATATTTTGCAAAGAAGAAGTAAAGAGAAAACTTACGATACAGGAAACAAGCTTAAATATCTTTTATACATTTTACCTGTGTGTATTGTTGTCATGAGCCTTACATTGATGTTTCCCCAAAAGCAGGACCGTATTAGCATCCCCTGGCTTGATAAAAAGGTCAACAGTACTATAAATAAAATTGTAGATAAATTTTCAGGGATTGATGTATCTTCCTTTGATTATTTTTCTTTTGGTATTTCCGGCTTTGGTAAAACCGATAGACTTGGAGGAGATTTAAGACTTAATAATACTCATGTAATGAATGTAAAATCCGATCGCTCAAATTTGTATTTGCGTGCTTCCTCAAAGGTTTATTATGATGGGCATAGATGGTACTCTGACATTAATAAAATTACCTCTCTCGGCTCGGCACAGGAGTTTACCAAACAGCTGAATTCCGACACAGAGCTGCTCTATAATAGTATATCAGGAGCTTTTGGTAAATCTGTTGACATAACAGAAAATAGTTTTTTTGATGATTCCCTAGCCCAGGTAGATTTTGTAAACCTTAAAACAAAATCCCTGTTCGTACCTGCGAAGCCTTACAAGTTAAGCCTTAAATCAAATAAAGAGATTGTTTTGGATAATGAACAGATGCTATCTACGAAAGATGTTCAGAGTAAAGGCTTTTCCTACTCCATTGGCTACTATAATTTAAATCTGAAAAGTGAAGAACTGATCAATCTGTTGAGGAAAAGTAAGAAGTCAGAGAATAACTTAAGTACACAAGCTCAGTATAATAATAATAGTAGTAAATTTGACAGTGATTCAAATAATTCTATTACCTTTGTTAAAAGCCTCGATAGTGTTGATCTTCAAAAGCTTCCTTCAGAATTGACTCACGAAATGGAGTCTCCGGACACTTTTTACGAAAGATACACACAAGTTCCCGATACTGTTACTTCTAGAGTCAGAGAACTTGCAAAGGATATAACTTCTGGCAAGAGTAACAATTATGATAAGGCTAAAGCCATTGAAACCTATCTTTCTAAAAACTATCCCTATACCCTTGCTCCCGGGACCCCCCCTAGAAGCAGGGACTTTGTAGATTATTTCCTTTTTGATGGTAAGAAGGGCTATTGTACCTATTATGCTTCAGCAATGACAATAATGCTCAGATGTCTGGATATACCGACTCGATATGTTGAAGGTTATATGCTGCCCCCTGACCGTAAGGACGGTGTGTATAAAGTTACAAATCAGCAAGCTCACGCCTGGGTTGAGGTTTATTTTGAGGGCTTTGGCTGGATTCCCTTCGAGCCTACTTCACCATTTGTGGCAAATCTGTATGAAGATAGAACAATTTCTGCAACAGTGAGCGGTGAGATGATGGATACCAGTTACCAGGATTATATGGAAATGATGAACAAGTACAGGAATCAGAGTGCAGGCCTGACCATTGATCCAATCATTGTAGATAATACAGATTCCGGTATGTCACAGTCAGTTTTGATATTGATTATCATATCCTCCTTAATAGGTGTGATTTTACTGGCATTGTGTACTATAGCCGCTGTGAATTATTTCAGGTTCTACAATCTTCAAAGGAAAATAAAAAAGGGTGATCCCAATACTTCAATTTTAACTGCATATAACTATATTTTAAAGCCGCTTAATTTCCAGGGTGTAGCTGTAATTCCCGGGGAAACTCCTACGCAGTTTGGGGAAAGAGTTGAAAAGCTTTTTGATATTAAGAGTTTTTCGTTTAATAAAACAAGTTTTATAAAAATATCCGGCTATTATGTAAAAGCCCGATACAGCCGTATTTCCTTATCACAAACCGAGGTGAAGGAAACATTGGAATTTATAGATATACTGTTAAATCTGATTATTGAAAAATCCGGCAGGTTCAAGGTTGGATTCTACAGATACTTCCTCGGAAGATTTTAAACCACAAAGACCATAAAAATCATAAACAATAAAACCACCAAACTTAATTGAATTATTATGTTTGGTGGTTATTTGCATTATATCACTTTATGATTCTACCCTTTTTCTATTTCAGTAAATGATTAAGCTTTTTCATCAAGACTTGATTTCGGTTTTAAGAAATTTCGTATAAACGTAAGTTTTGTTTCAGATACTAAAACAGCCACAAATATAAAAATAAAACCGATTATCAGTCTTAGAGTAAGTTGTTCTCCGTAAAAAACTATTGAGAAAAGAACACCAAAAACCGATTCAAGGCTTAGAATTATAGCTGCTGCAGAGGGATGTGTCCATTTCTGCCCTATATTCTGAAACAGCAATGCTACTGCAGTTGCAAATACTGCCAGATAAAGCAGCCCGAACATAGTACCCATTCCCCATGTGGACGGAAAGTCTTCATATACAAGTCCGATACACCATGAGAAAAGGGCTGCAAAACTAAATTGCAATATTGTCAGTATAATTGGGTCCTTTCCCTTTCCCAGCTTTGCAACTGCTACAAGGTGTCCTGCATACAGGAAGCCACCCAGCAGAGTAAAAGCATCGCCGAATCCCACAGTAAAATCACCCTTGAGGGAAACCAAACCAATACCTGAAATACATACAAGAGCGGCCATAAAATTATATTTGTCAGGTTTTGATTTGTCTACAGCCCAAAAAAGGAACGGAACAATAACACAATAAATTGCAGTTAAAAAAGCATTTTTACCTGGTGTGGTTTCTGTAATTCCAATAGTCTGTGTACCATAGCCTAAAAACAGAAAAAGGCCGATTATTGCCCCTTTCCAAATATATTCCTTATTTACTTGTTTAACTCTTTTCCAGAATACAGCACTCAAAAGTATGCTCGCAATTGTGAATCTAAAGCCCAGTAAAATAAAAGGCGGAAAAACATCCACTGTATTCTTCATAATAAAAAACGAACTCCCCCAGATAAACGCAGCCATAAAAAGCGCCAGCTTCGGAAGCAGCTTTTTTGAATAAAAATCGTTTATTTTAATCAAACCCCTTCGATAATAATACATTTATTATAAAAAAAATTATTTCAACATTAAAAAAAATTAACACTAAAAATTATTTTCATTTTAATCATAAAGTTAAAACCATATCACCATGTGAATCTACAAAACCATATTTAGAGTAAATTGGCCTTCCCATGTCTGTGGCATTCAATGTAATCCTGGTACAGCCACGGATTTTTGCTTCATTAACAATATTTTGAAACAACGTATTGGCTACTCCTCTCCCCCTGTAGTCTGGTAAAGTATACATATTCATAATGTAGGCTGTTTTACCGGTAAGGTTTTTATAGGATGCAGGAAGATAATAAAAGCAAATACCACTTGTTCCCACAATTTTTTCATCTTCAATTGCCAGCCAGGAAACAAAGCTTCCATCGGTCATTGTAGTTTGAAAATACTCTTGGAGAGCCAGCGTAAGCTGGTTATCCTTATCAGATTCCATTACCTTTTGTGCCTCTTTAACAAACTCTATTCTAAGCTTTACCAATTCATCTTTATCCTGCAAAGTTGCCTTTCTATAAATCATTGTGACCTCCCTTTAGCTCGTAATAATCATAAACTGTAGTCTCTTTGAATCCACAATCTTTATAAAGGTTAAGAGCTTTTTTATTGTTTACCGCTACTTCCAGTATGACAGTTTGTAAGTTATCTTCAAGAAATTTTTCCAAAGCCAGACTTAGAATTTCTCTTCCATAGCCCATGCCACGCAGCTCAGGTCTTACCGCGAATCCAAATATGTAACCTTCTGTATTCTCCTTTGACAAACCAATTTTTCCAATAAACTTGCCTTTTAATTCTGCAACCATAGTATTTTCATATAAATCTTCTGAAACCGTTGTAGTATCCTCGTTATCAGTTTCAAAGGAAACATTATCGAGTTCTACTAAAGCATCAAAATCAGCTGAGTCTGCTTTTCGCAGATGTATCCCTTGTTTTATGGTATCAGGAACGGCATATAGTTCAAATTTCATTTTATACTCCGAACATGAATACACTGCTCCTAATGATTCCAGGAAAGTTGCTCCCGAAACTTTTGAATGTTCGCATATTAAAAGAATCCTTTCCGGTTTAATAGCCAAACACCTTTTCATAGCAAGACCAAATAAATGCCTGAATATCCCCCTGCGCCTATAGTCAGGATGTACCATGCCTGTTATTTCAATTTCTTTTGACTTAAGAGTTATGTCATATAATCCTATAAAGCCAACAAGTATGTTATCTTCATAGCATAAGAAATCATAAACCTGCTCATTATTTCTGGTTTCAAGCATTCCCCAGTTCAATTTCATATTCAGTGGCTCATATTTACTACAAATTTTATTTAGTTTCCCGATATCCTGAAGCTGAGCTTCGGTTAACCCCTTAGAAAGAATAAAATCAATCAAAAAATAACCTCCGATTTTTATTTATACTCTGTTGCTCTAAATATTCAGGTAGTTTAACTTCACCAAGGTACTTACAGCACAATCGGCCAATGAAATATCCTGAATTCCGGAGTTTGGATTTTTATATGCAATACATTTCATACCGGCTGCCTTTGCAGCTTTAACTCCATTACTTGAATCCTCAAGTACAATACATTCAAAAGGATCTATCTTCAGTTCTGCTGCTGCCTTCAGGAAGATGTCAGGAGCCGGTTTACTGTTTGTTACTTCCTCACCGCTAATAATTACGTCAAAAAATTCATATATATGTAAGCTTCTCAAAACAAGCTCAATAAATTGTCTTGAGGAGGAGGACGCTAATGCTATAGATATCCCCTTTTCTTTTAATTCTGATAGCAATTCCAGAATTCCATTTATTGGCTGTAATTCTATTTCTCCGAACAGTTGAGTTTTATATTGATTTTGAATTGCTAATAATTCTTCTACTGTTGCTTTCATATTATATTTTTCTATAAGAACAGCCCACATTTCAGGATTTGTTACTCCTACAAAGGAATTTAATTCATCATCTGTAATATCAATTTCATAATCCTTCATTACCATTCTATCGGATTGAAAATGCAATGGCTCACTGTCAATAATAACACCGTCCATATCAAATATAAATGCTTTTAACATTTTACCTCCCATTTACAGACATAGTGCGTACACAAATATTAATTAAAATATTTATTTTTACACTATCTCCGCTTATATGTAAACTTTTAATACTTCTGAAAGCATAGGATATATTATACTATACATTTAACATAAAAACAGCTAATACCTGTAAAGCGGTAATTTTTAAATTGGACTTATTTATTCCTTAAGATTTTATTACAATTTTGACTAATTTATGTAATGGTTGGATGTGCGTGCCTCATTCCTTATTACAGGGTAAGGTAACTTTAAACTCAGTATACAGCTCATTACTTTCTGCGGTAATTGTCCCTCCATGGAGAACGACAATTTCTTTAGCAATAGCAAGCCCCAGCCCGGTTCCTCCAGTATTGCTTGATCTGGCAGTATCCAGACGATAGAACTTGTCAAATATAGTGTCGAGTTTGTCCGTCGGAATGGTTTTACCTCTGTTTCTAAATTTAACAACTATGTCCTCACCCTGTTCACTTGCAGAAATTGTAATAGTGCTATTCTCATAGCTATAGGCCGAGGCATTCTTAAGGATATTGTTAAATACGCGACCCAGCTTATCGGAATCTGCAAAAATCATAATATTTTCTGCTGCTTCCACAACAGCTTCTTTATTTTCGGGTGAAAGTATCGGATAGAATTCATCAGCCATTTGTTCAAGCATCATTGTCAAATTTACATCTTCTTTTGCCAGTGTTATGGTTTGAAGATTAAATCTGGTTATTTCAAAAAATTCATTTATCAGCTGTTCAAGGCGATATGCCTTCTCAAGAGTTATACCGGTATATTTGACCCTTTGTTCCAATGGCATATCCGGAGCTTCATTTAGAAGACTCAGGTAACCTATAACAGATGTAAGTGGTGTCTTTATGTCATGGGCAAGATAAACCACCAGGTCATTTTTTCTTCGTTCGCTTTCCAATGCCGCTGCTCGTCTCTTTTCAAGAGTATTTTTGACCGCATTAAGTTTCTTTTCCATGAATTCAAGCTCACGTGGAAAGGTAATGGGCTCTTCAGACTCATTTACCAGCTGGTCTATACCGTCGCTGATTTGCTTGAAATAACGGGTATACCTAGACATTGCAATATAAATAAATATTAGTAGAAGAAAAACAAAGCCGATACCAAGCAGCAGCCCCTTGTTGTATCTGAAAATATTTGCATATATGTCTGCTGCTGACCAGTAATCAATTTTTAAAATTTTTTGGGCCAAAGCAACAAAACCTTCTGCAAAGGGTTCCTGTAATGCATTATCAATTAAAAAGTGTAGAATGAACAGTCCGACAATAACTGTTATCAAACCCGTCAGTAGTATTTGAGACAGTATTTTAGCTTTTACCCGCCTGAAATCATTTTTCAATCTTATATCCCACTCCCCACACAGTTTTTATGAACCTGGGATTGCCTGCCGGCTCCTTCATTTTTTCCCTAAGATGTCTAATATGCACCATAACCGTGTTATTACTGCCGGTAAAATATTTTTCACCCCATACCTCCTGAAAGAGCCTTTCGGAGCTGATAACCTGACCTCTGTTTTCACAGAGCAGCCAAAGAATTGAAAATTCTAAAGGAGTAAGAAAGAGAGGTGATTCATTCAAAGTACACTGATGAGTTGTCCTATTCATAACCAGTCCCGAAACCTCGATAATGTCATTATTCTGCTGGATGCCTTCGTTATATCTTGTGAATCGTCTAAGCTGAGCCTTAACGCGGGCTACCATTTCCAAAGGGCTGAAGGGCTTGGTAA
>JAEYNI010000102.1 GCA_023412635.1 Bacillota bacterium | reverse complement strand
CGTTTTCATCAGCCCACTCATCCCAGATGGAAACACCATTATCCTTAAGATATTTTATATTGGTTTCACCCTTTATAAACCAAAGAAGTTCATGCATTATTGACTTAAGGTGAAGCTTTTTTGTTGTCAGCAAAGGAAAACCTTCCTGGAGGTTAAACCTCATCTGGTACCCAAAGGTGCTTATGGTCCCGGTTCCAGTTCTGTCTTCCTTCCTTATGCCGTTCTTTAAAATATGCTCGCACAGTTCAAGATACTGTTTCATAAACCAACCCCCAAAAAATATACTTTACCTGCTATTACCGATTGTTTATTCAATTTCAAATAGCTGTCCCTATTTATTATTCCACAACTGGCGGCTAATGACAACAATGCTCTAAAATAAAAACGCCATTATTAAAACCATAATGGCGAAGGGTACAGGATAAATATTTTTATTTTTATGCCTTATGCGAAAAACAATCTTTCAACAAAAGGTCGTTAATGCAGATTATAATTCCGTCTTTTTCTGCTCCTCAAAGCCCATTAATTCTCCAACAATATAAAGGGGCCTTGCTTTTACCTCTTCATAAATTCTTCCAACATATTCACCCATAATACCTATTACTATCAGCATGACACCGTTTAAGAACAATGTAACTGCTATGGATGAGGCCCATCCGGATACAACATCATTTTTTACAAATCTCTGTATAAGGACTACTACAAGATAAATAAAACTGCATACCGATACAAGCATACCTATAAAAGTAGCAAGCTTCAAAGGCTTATATGAAAATGAAAATATACCGTCACCGGCCAGCTTCAGCATTTTCTTTAGAGGATATTTGGTTTCTCCCGCAAATCGCTTTTCCCTATGATACTCAACGCTGGTTTGTTTGAAGCCGACCCAGCTGACCAATCCTCTTACGTACCTGGATCTCTCAGGAAGGCATTTCATTGCATCACAGACCTTTCTGTCTATAAGTCTGAAATCCCCAACGTCCACAGGCAGTTTAACATCGGTCATACTGTCAAGGAATCTGTAAAAAGTCTTTGCAGTAACCTTTTTAAAGAAGGTTTCTCCATCTCTCTGGAGTCTCTTTCCGTATACAACCTCAAAACCTTCCTTCCACTTGTCCACCATTTCCAGAATAACCTCGGGAGGGTCCTGCAGATCCGCATCAATTATGACAATGGCGTCTCCTTTAGCATAATCCATACCGGCTGTAATTGCAATCTGATGTCCGAAATTCCTGGCAAAGTTAATAATACGTACTTCCGGATTCCTTGAAGCTATTTCTTTCAGTTTGAAATAAGTATTATCCTTGCTTCCGTCATTAATAAAAATATACTCTACCTTCATAAAAAAATCTTTAAATACTGCAGATAACCGCCTGAAGGTTTCATCAATTACTTCCTGTTCATTATAAACAGGAACAACAATCGACAGCAATTTGTTTTCCATAGCCTTCTCCTCCCAAATTAAGCCAACCCAAAGCACAGAAAATATTATAACATAGCAAATATTGGGTCGCAAATATTATTAATCAAGTCCTGTTGAACTTATCACAATAGTAGCCTTAAAGTTTGTTCCCAGTTTAAAATTATTCACAAATAAAGGCAATATTAATACATTGTTTTATTATTCCTCACTAATACTATCAGGCAAATAAACCGATATAAGGATTATCTAGGTTTTATGTCAGATTATAATAGGAGTGATAATATGGAGCAGCTTGAACTAATTTCTTATCTAAAGGAAACATCAGATTATATTGAATATTCCTTCTACAAAAACTCTTCAGAAATCATGGGTGCCATTACTAAAAAAGGTATTGATGAAGTTATTAATATCCTTTCTTTAAAGGAGACAAGAAAAGGAGTTTATGAATGTGTTACCACCTGGGAAGTGGATAAAGACATATGCCTGACCAAAAATGTAACAATTGATATTTCAGGAGAAATGATTTATATAACTGAAACTTTGGGAAGCCAGGAAAGTAGTATAATTAAGAGTGAAGCTGCTACTGACAGTGATTTTGAGAGAGAATACGGTGAAATATTAGCTCTTCTGAAAAGCAAACCCCTTAACAGGATTGAAAAGGATCTTCTGACCAAGGTTGTAGCTGCATTTTATAAGTAATATATGTAATTGAATTAACAAGTTAAACAGCTGCCGTTTGATCCGGCAGCTGTTTTTGCTTCAATCCCTGCAAATTTCCGAAATAACTTTTATGGTGTCCGACTATAAATCGAAATGCTTTATCTGGCTCTTGTTCTAATTTCTTCAACGATTTTGTCTACGAATTCCTCTGCGGACATTGTTCCAAGATCGCCGTCTTTTCTGGACCTGACGGCAACAGCGCTGTTTTCCATTTCCTTGTCACCGATTACCAGCATATAAGGTATCTTCTCCATTTGGGCTTCTCTTATTTTGTAACCGATCTTTTCATTTCTATAGTCAACTTCAACTCTCACACCCTTGTCTTTCAACATTTGACCTACTTTTTGAGCAAAGTCATGGTGCTTGTCGACCAAAGGAAGTATTTTTGCCTGTACCGGGCAGAGCCAGGTTGGGAAAGCTCCTGCATATTTTTCAATAAGCATTGCGAGAGTTCTTTCATAGCAGCCGATTGACGTTCTGTGAATAACATAAGGATGCTTCTTTTCATTGTTTTTATCAATATAAACCATATCAAGACGCTCTCCAAGTGCAAAGTCAACCTGTACGGTTATAATAGTGTCCTCCTTGCCATGAACATTTTTGAACTGTATATCCAGCTTTGGCCCATAGAAGGCTGCTTCTCCTTCGGCTTCCTTGTAGTCAATCTCCAGGTGATCTAGGATAGTCCTCATTTTACCCTGGACATCTTCCCAATCCTCTGCATTACCAATATATTTTTCCTTGTTGTTAGGATCCCATTTTGAGAATCTGTAAGTTACATCCTCCTGTATACCGAGAGTCTCCATCATAAATTTAATCAGATCCACAACACCCTTAAATTCTTCTTCCAGCTGTTCAGGAGTACATACAAGATGGCCTTCGGAAATTGTAAACTGGCGGACACGAATAAGTCCGTGCATTTCACCTGATGCCTCATTTCTGAACAGCGTTGAGGTTTCACCGTACCTGATTGGCAGATCACGGTAACTGTGGAGCTTTGATTTGTATATCATAAACTGGAAGGGACAGGTCATTGGTCTTAAGGCCATTACCTCGTCATCCTTTTCCTCGTCTCCGAGTATGAACATTCCGTCCTTGTAGTGCTGCCAGTGGCCTGACAGCTTGTAAAGGTCACTCTTTGCCATAAGCGGAGTTTTTGTCAGTACATAGCCCCTTCTTTCCTCTTCATCCTCAACAAATCTTTGAAGTGTCTGAACTATTTTCGCTCCTTTAGGCATAAGCAATGGTAAGCCCTGTCCGATTTCTTCTACCGTTGTGAACAACTCCAGCTCTCTTCCCAGCTTGTTGTGGTCACGCTTCTTTGCCTCTTCCAGTCTGGTTACATATTCATCCAGCTCACTCTTCTTAGGAAAAGCTGTACCATAAACTCTCTGGAGCATTTTGTTTTTCTCGTTTCCTCTCCAATAAGCACCAGCTGCACTCATTAGCTTGACAGCTTTTAGTTTTCCGGTTGATGTGAGGTGGGGTCCTGCACAAAGGTCAACAAAGTCACCCTGTTTGTAGAAGGAAAGTTCCTCCCCCTCAGGAAGATCTTTAATCAGTTCAACTTTATAAGGCTCACCTTTTTCCTCCATAAACTTAATGGCTTCTTCTCTTGGAAGTGAGAATTTCTCCATCGGAAGATCCTCTTTAATTATTTTTTCCATTTCCTTCTCAATCTTAAGTATATCCTCCGGGGAGAAGTTCTTATCAACGTCGAAATCGTAATAAAACCCGTTGTCTATAGCCGGACCGATGGCAAGCTTAACACTTGGAAACAGTCTTCTTACAGCCTGTGCAAGTACATGTGATGCGGTGTGTCTGTAGGCCAGTCGTCCTCCTTCATCAGAGAAGGTTAAGAGACTCAGAGAACAATCCTTTTCAAGCTTATAATTCAGATCCTTTACTTTTCCGTCCACATCACCTGCTAGAGCAACTCTTGCCAATCCGGCACTTATACTTTCTGCGACCTGCAGAATGGAAATGCCCTCTTCATATTCCTGAATACTTCCGTCTTTTAATGTAACCTTTATCATTGTATTAACCTCCTAAGTTCGTAAGTAACTTTGAGCCAGCATTGTGGCCGCAAAATGTTATCAAATATATACTAATTGGTATATATGTTGTCTGCTTGTCCTGGATTTTATTTATCCTTGTTACTGATTTCTCCAACAATCCTATTTATAAATCCATCGCAGGACATACTGCCCAAATCCCCATCTTTTCTAGATCTGACCGCCACAGAGCCGCTTTCTGTTTCTTTATCTCCTATTACAAGCATATACGGTGTCTTTTCCATTTGAGCTTCTCTGATTTTATAGCCGATCTTTTCATTTCTTGTATCTACTTCAACTCTTATACCCTTTTCCTCAAGCATTTTCTTTACTTGATAAGCATAATCATGATGTTTGTCAACCAAGGGAAGTATTTTTACCTGAACAGGGCTTAGCCAGGTCGGGAAGGCACCTGCAAAATGCTCTGTCAAAATAGCTATAAACCTTTCAATACTTCCGAATACAACTCTGTGAATCATAACAGGTCTATGCTTCTCTCCGTCGGGGCCTACATAGTTTAAATCAAATCTTTCAGGCAGATTCATATCCAGCTGGATTGTACCGCACTGCCAGGTACGTCCAATGGAATCCTCAAGATGAAAGTCAATTTTAGGTCCATAGAAGGCCCCGTCCCCCTCATTTATTTTATAATTTATCCCCTTTGAATCCAGTGCTTCCTTCAACGCAGCAGTGGATAATTCCCACATTTCATCGCTACCGATGGACTTTTCAGGTCTTGTTGACAACTCAACATTGTATTTAAAGCCAAATACCTGATAGAAATTATCTATCAGATCAATAACTCCGATGATTTCATCCTTTATCTGGTCAGGAGTCATAAAAATATGTGCAT
>JAEYNI010000086.1 GCA_023412635.1 Bacillota bacterium | reverse complement strand
ACAGCAACTATCAGCGATACGAGGAAGGTATATCTGACCCCGAAGCTGTCAACAATAAAGCCTCCCGAAAGCAGACCAAGCAGTACCCCTCCATTACAAAAGGCATTTAACGTACCTACTGCTTTTGTGGCCTCACTTTCCTTAAAATAGCTTGAATACAGTACAGTAAATATAACCCAGAACGCTGAAGCAATTCCAGATAAAGATCTGAAAATCAATATAAGCAGAGGCTGTTCGAATAAATATAGTCCAAGTGAAGAAATAATCAGAAATAACAAACCCAGATTTATAAATACTTTTCTTTTCCCTAGCCGGTCAGATAAAATGCCTATTGGTACTCTAAGGACCAGCTGACCCACTCCATAACACCCAAGTATAAGGCCAACCATAAGGTATGAAGCACCAAGGGATTTTATGTAAGTAGGCAATATTGATGAATATATGTAGGTAGAATACCAAAAAAGTGATGTAACTATATATAACAAGTATATTTTTTTATTCTTATCCACGGGTTTATATCTCATTTCAGCCATATTTATTTGATTTTGAAAAGCAATTGTTTAATTAATCTCAAGGTTCATTATACTTCATTGTTGACATAAAAACAAAGCTTGTTATACTTCATTTACTCGGTATAAAATACCTCTAAATTATTACCATTCAACCCTGTTCCTGCCATTTTTCTTAGCCCTGTACAGTTTTCTATCGGCTTCATCAATTACATCCTCAAAATTACTGTCTTTGGTGTACTTATTGCTGCTGACACCAAAACTTGCGGTGACTCTGATTTCCTCAGTACCGACTTTTATCATCCTGTCTTCAATGGCTTTTCTGATATTCTCTGCTATCTCTACAGCTTTAGGAAGCTGCGCTCCCGGAAGACATATAAAAAACTCCTCTCCTCCATATCTGGCAACCCAGTCAGTTTCCCTTTTAATGCAGGACTGAATGGTTTCAGCCAGAATCTTCAGAACTGTATCTCCAACAAGATGACCATAGGTATCATTAACCAATTTATAATGATCAATATCAATCATAATAACCGATAGACTAATATCAGATGCCGCAGTTGTCATCAGGTCAATGGGCAGTTTTTCATTAATATACCGTCTATTATATACCCCGGTTAAGGCATCCTTTAGTGCTAGATTGTTGATTTTTTCAATCTTTTTCAACACTTCCAGGAAATTGCAGCTTATACTGTTTTCAAAAAAGATACTGTCGGTTGCATCCTTTATTAACTCAATTATTATCTTCCTTTTTTCTAATACCAAAGGGACAGCCATAGTTAAAAAGATTCTATCTGATCGGTTTTCAATTCTTATAAAGAATTTATTTTCTATAAATGCACGCATTGAAATACAATTTTTACAAGTTCTATTGACTCCCCAGAAATTATAACATTTCAATTCTTCCACTTTCTCAAGCTTATTCTTAGGACTTAAATTAATAATATTTGCATTGACCGGGTCTACAAACCTAATATGGTCGTACAACTGACGAAATATATTAATACAATCCAGTAGCTGCGAAATCTCATTATCCTCCAAATATACAACCTCCATTCATCAGGTACCCACTCCGTAAAGTTGAATGTTAAAAAATAATTTGAACTTAATTTCTACACTATGACTACTATATGTATTTTATATCAATACAGATTTTTTAACCATAAAGATTATAAAACAATAAAATTGTAATTTTTACCATAAAAAAAGTGGCAAAGCCACTTTTTTTATGGTAAAAGACATTATATATTTTTACAAAAAATATTACTTTTGACCGTAATACGCATTTGCTCCGTGTTTTCTCATAAAGTGCTTATCCAGGAGGTATTGATTTACATCATTATTAGCACCGCCTGTGAGAACATGAGTATTTAAAGCCATTTTTGCCACTTCCTCCATAACTACCGCATTATGCACCGCTTCATGTGCATTTTTACCCCAGCTGAAGGGGGCGTGGTCTTCCACAAGTACGCCGGGAATATATACGGGATTCAGATCTCTAAAGGTATCAACTATTACAAGACCTGTATTTCTTTCATATTCGCCTTCTATTTCCTCCTGAGTGAGCCTTCTGGTGCAGGGAATTTCTCCATAGAAATAATCAGCATGAGTAGTTCCCATAGGCCTTATAGGACGGCCGGCCTGAGCCCAGCTGGTTGCCCATGGGGAGTGGGTGTGAACAACACCTCCAATTTCTTTGAAAGCATTGTACAGAACTATATGAGTAGGAGTGTCCGATGAAGGCCGTAGGTCTCCTTCCACCTGGTTTCCTTCCAGATCCATAACAACAAGATCTTCTATTTTAAGCTTTTCGTAAGGTACTCCACTTGGCTTTATTACCATAAGACCTTTTTCCCTGTCGATTCCGCTTACATTTCCCCAGGTAAACGTAACAAGGCCGTATTTTGGCAGATCAAGATTAGCCTGCAGAACTTCTTCCTTAAGTGATTTTAATAACATAAAATTTACCTCTCTAAAAAAGTATATATTATTATAACATACAACTAAAAAATTTATCAGGTACTCCCAGACAAGCTTCCCATTGATAAAGCCATTTTAATCCTTCAACAACATTTGTACGCTTGTGCATACATGCAAATTCATTTTTAAGGGGTTAAATCTACTTTGTATAACCCCTTTTCTTCCGAAACTATTCACTCTTCATTAACTATTCACTCTTCATTCATTAATTTTCATTTTTTCCAATACAGAATCCCTGATAATCAGTTCAGGCTCAATGACTTTTCTTATGGAGCTCTTTGCAAATTCAGGCTTTTCTATCATTTCCAACAAAGTCTGTGCAACCATTTCTCCCAGCAATTCTTTAGGGTGGCTGACAGAGGTAAGTTTGACAGGACAACTTGTAGAATAATAGGAATCGTCAAAGCCGGTAATTGAAATATCCTCAGGTACCGAGAGTCCCATTCCCACAAGTTTTTCGTAAATTCCGAAAGCAACCTGATCATTATAACAGGCAATTGCATCAATCTTCTTCCCGCTATTCAACATAGCCTCAATTGATGAATAGGGCTTAATCTTTCTATCTTCGGTATGAAACCATACTACATTGTCAGGGTTATACTGCAGAAATCTTTCTGCCAAAGCCTTTGCGTAGCCCTTATGCCTCTCAATCCCCTGGATATCATCTGCTTTGAAAATACCCACAATATCCTTATGTCCCATATCAATGAGGTATTTAACAGCCAAATACATTCCATCTGCGTCATTAAGAATTATCTGGGGCTTGTTTTCCAACTGCTGATAAACCCCATGAATAAAAATATATGGTATATTATGCTCATCCAGTGCCTTATAATACTTAACATTGTTGGAAAAAATAGAACTTTTTGTAGGTTCAATAATTAGGCCTTCCAGATCCTTTTTAAGTATTTCCTGGAGATAGAGGGCTTCCTTTTCAACGTCGTTATCGGTATTCTTAAGCATTATGCTGTAGCCTTTTTCCGACAGTACCGAATCTATTCCCTGTATAACTCTGGGGAAAATGTACTCTGAAATATAAGTAGTCATCACTCCTATATTTCTTGAATTTGCCCTGCTGATACTTCTATCCTTACAAAAGGTACCTCTTCCGTGTTCGGTATATAAATAGCCTTCATTGACAAGCATAGATATTGCTTTTCTGACAGTATGCCTGCTTAATGAGAGCTTCTCAGACAAGGTGTTTTCAGAAGGAATCTGATCTCCGGGTT
>JAEYNI010000364.1 GCA_023412635.1 Bacillota bacterium | reverse complement strand
CACCCGGATGTGTTGGTTAGTTGGCTTTTATCAGCGTAATTATATCATAAAAATGTATTGCCCATCAAATAGGATATTAATAAATATGTCAATACTTCTTATATGTCCGTTAAAATGTTATAATGTTTTTTATTAGATTTTTTATGGCTTTTAATATAACTTTTATTAATGTAAAAAGATCTAATTAATAATGTATTAAGAATAGTTCAGGAGCATTTATGAATTTGAAACAATTAATTTCCATTTTTATATCTAAACTTACAATTAAAGTTCTCCGTCTCCTGAGAAGGGGCGGAACTACTCTTCCGGGTAAGCTTGCCTTCAAGATATACCCCGGCATACTCAGGGCAATTGCCAGAAATTTTGAAGTCATAATGGTAACCGGTACCAATGGTAAGACTACAACTACCAGAATTATTGAAGAAATTTTGAAAAACAACAATGTGGATTACATAACTAACAAATCCGGTGCCAACCTTCTAAGCGGGATAACTACCATATTTATTCAGGCGGTGACCCTTACAGGCAAGCCAAAACACCGGGTGGCACTTATTGAAAGTGATGAGGCCGCCTTTAATCAGGTAACCAAACATCTTCAGCCAAAAGCCGTAGTTGTCACAAATTTCTTCAGAGATCAGCTGGACAGATACGGAGAATTGTACTCAACGTTGAACGCTGTCAAATCCGGACTTGAAAGAATTGATAACAGCACAACACTTATTCTCAATGCTGATGATTCCATGTGTGCTTCCTTAGGCAGAGATACTCAAAAGCAGGTATTATATTATGGTGTTTCTCCAGAGACCGATACCGGCAACAACTCCGGCAACAGTTCCGGCGGAGGCGATATTAATACTGATGCCATTTTCTGTATAAACTGCAAAAGCAAATATGAATATACAAACCATATTTACGGTCATCTGGGCGGATTTTACTGTACAAACTGCGGTTATAAGAGGCCTGCTGCCCATCTGGAATGTACCGGTATACAAGAGGCAGGGAGCAGTTATACCACCATCAGTTGGAGGTCTGTTCCACCACTCTCCCACCAGGAACAGCAGTACACAACCCGCATTAATCTCCCCGGCTTGTATAACGTCTATAATGCAATGGCAGCAGCCGCCTGCGGTCTTGCTTTAAACTATAGCACCGAAACCGTAATAAGTGCCATGCAATCCTTTGAATGCGGCTTTGGTAGAATGGAGTCAATTTCTGTTGGTGACAAAACCATTAAACTGATTCTGGTAAAAAACCCCACCGGGTTTAATCAGGTATTGAACTTTCTGACCCTCGATGATAAGCAACTGAATGCTGCATTTCTGATTAATGACAATCTGGCTGATGGTACTGATATATCCTGGCTATGGGATGTAGATTTCGAGCAGCTTAATAAAGTGTCTGACAGGATAGGTAATTTGTTCACCTCCGGTGTCAGGGGCGAGGATATGGCAGTCAGACTGAAGTACAGCGGACTGGATATCAGGAAGATAAGAATAATCAAGGACTACCAGTTGCTACTGGAACGTGGGCTGGAACAAACGCCGGCTGGAGGAGTATTCCACATACTGCCTACTTATACTGCCATGCTGGATATCCGTGGTATCTTAACGAAAAAGTACAATTTGAAGGAGTTCTGGAAATAATGGATACTAACATTTACAATCTGAATATTTGTCATTTATACCCCGATCTGCTTAATACTTATGGAGACAGAGGCAACATACTTGCTCTGCAAAGAAGGGCGGAATGGCATGGAATTAATGTTGATATAAAAAATGTCACAATAGGCGATTCTTTTAATTCTTCCGAGCATGACATTTTTTTCCTTGGGGGTGGACAAGACTATGAGCAGGAGATAATTCAGGCTGATGTTTTGAATCAAAAGGGAAGTGAAATTAAAGCTGCAATTAACGGGATGAAGGTATTTCTATGCATATGTGGCGGGTATCAGCTCATGGGAAAGTATTATAAGACCTGGGATGGAAAAGAAATTGAGTTCCTCGGAGCCCTTGACTTATGGACTGTTGGCGGAAAAGAACGAATGATAGGCAATATAGTTTTTGAAAGTGACTTAATAAAAGATAACGGCAGTCCTTTAAAGATTGTAGGTTTTGAAAACCATTCTGGCAGAACCTTTCTTGGAGAAGGTATCAAGCCACTAGGAAAAGTCCTTTCGGGAAATGGAAATAACGGTACCGACGGTTATGAAGGCGCAGTGTATAATAATGTTTACTGTTCCTATTCCCACGGCAGTCTGCTTCCAAAAAACCCTCACCTGACCGATCACTTGCTCAGTCTGGCATTAAAACAGAAGTATCCCGATTTCCAAGGCCTTGGAGTTTTGGATGATACCTTTGAAGCTGCTGCAAGAAGCACGGTTATAGAAAGAATACTAAGGAATTCCTAGGCTTGTTAAGGTTTTGTTTTCGAAATAATTGTTGACAATATAAAAAGTAGCATGTTAGTATATTTATTAATATAATATTGTATGGAAATGTGATGAATGGGAAAACTGCTTCATTCCGAATGAACAGTTGGCAAATTTTATGATTCTTCAAAGCGAGCAGTAGGCGGTGAAAGTACTGCAGGATAGTGCATTTGTGAGTTCTCCCATGAACAGTATGATTGAACCTTAAACGTAGGTCATACCGGGACTTCCCGTTAAAGAAGGAGTGTATCGGATTATTTATTGTCCCGTACATGCATGAGATGGGTTTTTACCAATTTGGGTGGTACCGCGTAGATTATAAGTCTTCGTCCCTTGTTACAGGGATGAAGGCTTTTTTGTATTATTATCTAGTTTTGATTAACAATAACAATATGATTTTTCAGGAGGTATTTTATGATTATTGTAATGAAGCAAAACGCTACCGTACAGGACATTGAGAACGTCGAAAACAAACTTATAGAGCTGGGCTTCAAAACACATCCGATTACCGGTGATTGTAAAACAGTTATTGGTGCAATAGGTGATAAGCGATTGCTTAATATTCACGCTGTTTCACAAATGACGGGAGTTGAGACCCTGGTCCCTATTATGAAGCCTTACAAGCTGGCCAGTAATGAGCTTCAGCAGACTCCCACGGTTATTGAAGTGGGAGACGTAAAAATCGGCGGTGATGAAATAGTTGTCATGGCAGGTCCCTGTGCTATTGAAAACGAAAAGGATTTCGTACAAACTGCAATAAGCGTAAAGAATGCAGGTGCTAAGATACTTCGAGGCGGTGCTTTCAAGCCGCGAAGTTCCCCATATGCCTTCCAGGGACTTGAGGAGGACGGGCTTAAAATAATGGTTGCAGGTCGCGAAGCTACCGGGCTGAAGCTGGTTACCGAGGTAGTTGATACACGAGATGTTGAACTTGTTAATAAATATACCGATATATTTCAGATTGGCGCTAGAAACATGCAAAACTTCAGGCTGCTGAGCGAGGTTGGTATGACCAACAAACCGGTACTATTGAAGCGTGGTTTGTCCGCAACTATTGAAGAATGGCTCATGGCAGCAGAATACATTATTGCAGAGGGCAATCATAACGTTATCCTATGCGAACGGGGAATCCGCACCTTTGAGACTGTGACAAGGAATACACTTGACCTGAGTGCAATTCCTGCAATCAAGGAAGTTTCACATCTTCCTATCGTTGTTGACCCTAGCCACGCAACCGGCAACTGGAAATTTGTACCTGCTCTTGCAAAGGGAGCTGTTGCTACAGGAGCCGACGGTTTGATTATTGAAGTTCATCCCAATCCCCCTTGTGCTCTTTGCGATGGTCCTCAATCACTAAGGCCTGAAAAATTTGAAACTTTAATGGGAGAATTACGGTTGGTTGCTCAATCTGTTCAAAGAACAATATAACTTGTGATTTACCTCCCCTGATCAGACATTGCAAACGTTAACAAAACCCCCGGAGTGTCCCTTGAAACACTCACGGGGGTTTTTGCCATAAATACTAAAAAAATTTTATAGTAAACTTTCGTACTCTTCTTCAACCACGGCTTCTAAAGAAAACTCATGAACTCCTTTAAATACAACCTTTACGCACTTGGTGCTTCCATATTCTTCTTTATCCGATTCATTTAACATTACATAAACAAGTGTGTTATCATAAACTCTGATGTTTATTCTGTCAAAGATATCCTTCTGTAATAATTCCAATACAGAGTTTATATTTTTAACTGCCGAATGATTTGATTTCGGTTCAACAACAACCGGCATTTTTGAATTGTTAGGATTCAGAATTTTAATATGCAATATACCAGGATCCAGAATATTGTCTGTCGGATACAACAAGTCTCTTTCAAAAAGGAATGAACTCATTTTTATCTCCTTTTCCGGCGTATATAAACTAACCTCTAGGCTTATTAATG
>JAEYNI010000355.1 GCA_023412635.1 Bacillota bacterium | reverse complement strand
AATAAGCAACTAAAATTATGAGTCCGAGGATAAACACTGTCAGAATTGCAATGGACAGCATCTGATGCTTAATCAGCATTTTTTTAAAGAGCACTAAATTTTCACCCCAACAATAAAAGAATATAATCATTTCACAACGTCGAACACTTTTACCGTCTATAAGCACTTTCCATTTACATTATAAGATTAACATAATCCATAAAGTCAATCAATGAGTGATTATGTAAATGATTTTGTCAAATTACTGTAGGGAAATGAAAAATAGAATATTAAACAAATGGAGCTGGGGTTAAGAGAGTGGTTGAATATACGTTCAGAGAATCACAGATACCAAACATAGGTAAGCCATGTTATACATTCATTTACTTTCTTAAATTCAACAATTGGAATAACAAATGCTGCACCCATACTGCCTTTAATTAACTTGGGGTTTGTAATACGTGCTCTTTTATTGCATATAAAAACGGCATCTACTCCTGAGCCATCGCAGGTACGAATGATTGTACCTATATTACTTGGTGTCTCCAATCCATCCAATACTGCAACTACGGCATTATCCCTCAATTTCAACTGGTTAATATCATATACGGGAAGCTCAGCAATAGTTATAAAGCCATCTGGCTTCTCTCTTTGACTAAGCTTTTGGAAAACTCTTTGAGATACTACAAATACTTTTTCAGCTTTGTCAAGGAATGAGCCTACTAAAGCAACAGCTTCATTACTGTAAATGTATTCAGGGCAAAAAAGGAATGCTTTTATTTCTATCTTTGAAACCAATAGCTTTTGGTGTGCCCAAATCCCTTCGACTGCAAAGAGTCTTTCATCATCCGGATAGCTGTCGTTACTAATTAATTTAATTTGAATAATATCATCACTTTGTAAGCCGACATTCTTAATCTTGCCTTTATACTTCTGCATTAATGCATTTGTAGTTAAGTTGCCCATAATAATCAATCCTGTTCTGTCATGTTTATGAATATTATAGTGGAGCAAGTTTTTCATAATATATTGAGAATATTTATTAGATGTTTTTTGCACAAAACCCATTCAAGAAATTTGCTTCGCAAAGCTGTTTAGTACCCATTCTATTTAATCTGTCTTCACTCGCAAATTATCTCGTTCGCATGGAACTTTCAGTTCCTTTGGAACCCTAGGTTCACTTTGCACCCATCCTGAAACAGGAAATCTTCCTCATAAAATCAGCCTTCCGGGTACTAGTTTACTATATATGTTATAACACAAAAGCAAAATATGAAATTACCCGGATTAACGGATATCCAGTCCTTTAAGTAAGCTGATTTATTCCGGAACACAAACAATTCCTATCTCATCTTTAACGTCTATATTATCCCATTTTTCCTTTTCGACATCAGTTCTATGATCTTCTCTCATATTACGAAAAAAGTGTCATCTGATACCTCTAAAGCAGCTCTTGTGTAAAGAATACTAAATAAGAATTATCCCTATAAATCGTATCATTTACCATTTATGTTATCAAGAGGTCTTAATAATGGGAATAGTACACAATCCTTAATATTTTCACTGCTGGTCAATACTTGTACTAATCTCTCAATTCCCATACCCCAACCTGATATTGGAGGCATCCCATATTCCATAGCAGTTATATAATCATCATCTTTTACCATAGCTTCTTCATCGCCTTTAGCATTATGCAAAGCCTGCTCCTCTAGTCTTGTTCTTTGTTCAATCGGATCAACAAGCTCCGAATATCCGTTTATAACTTCAGCTCCATTTATTACTAACTGAAATCTGTCGGTAATAGTTGGGTTTGTGTCATTAGCTCTTGCCAATGGTGAAAGCTCAATAGGGTGTTCAACCAAAAAAGTCGGATAAACAATTTTAGGCCTGCTGATCTTTTTATATAACTGGTCAATCAAGTTTCCAAGGCTCAAAGCTTGTAATTTTTCATGTTCAAGCCTAATACCTTTTTCTTCAATAGCGATGAGAAGTTCCTTACTGCTACCGTACTTATCAATATCCAAACCAACATCTTGGAGAATCAATTCTTTGAATGATACTACTTTCCAATCGTCAGAGAAATTGATTTCTTTACCATCAATCATGATTTTTGTTGTACCGAATACTTTAAGTAGTACATCAAGAAGCATATTTCTTGTATAAATCATATTATCTCTATAGTTCCAGTAAGCAGCATAGCATTCTACCATTGTGAAATCCTGCAAATGTGTGGGGCTAACACCTTCGTTCCTAAAACATCTCGAAAATTCAAATACCTTATTAAAGCCTCCTACTACAAGCCTTTTAAGATAGGTTTCAGGTGCAACTCTCATGTATACCTCAATATCAAGAGCTTCGTGATGTGACGAAAATGGCTTTGCTAATGCTCCTGATGGCTTTGGCTGTAACACAGGAGTCTCAACTTCGATAAAACCTGTATCATCCAAATACCTTCTTATATGACTTATTATTTCTGACTTAAGTAAAAAACGCTGTCTTGTATCCTGTGACATAATCAAATCAAGATACCTTTGTCGATAACAGCTTTCAATATCTGCTAATCCATGCCACTTTTCAGGTAGTACTTTAAGGCATTTACCAAGAAAAGTGTATTCTTCAATTCTGACAGTTTTTTCTCCTGTTTTTGTTGTAAAGATACTACCCTCGACACCTATGAAGTCTCCAATATCAACATGAGAATGAAAAAAGTCATACTTATATTTACTCACAATATCTTCCTTTAAAACAAGCTGGAGTTTTCCTTTAATATCAGCTATTGTAACGAATGACAATTTACCCATTTTTCGAATTGACAAGATTCTACCGGCTACGCGGACACTATTGGTTCCATCATCCAGTAATTTAACTAAATGCAGTTCATGATTTGTAGAATAGCTATCCGGATATGGATTAACTACTTTACTTAGGTCCTTAAGCGATTCTCTTCTGATAAGTTCTTGTTCTGAATACATAAAAAGCCTCCTTAAAATGTTAAAAGAGCCATATAGGTATGCTTGCACCTACATGGCTCTTACAATTTCACAACCATCACAGGCACAAACACAAAAAGCGCTTGTCCTGTGAAAATAATCATCAGATCAAACGCTGCCTGTAACGTTTATATTGTAAATTCGCTACATTACGCATACTAAATAGCTCCTAGCAATAATTTTCCTTATAATAACATATTAGTTTTATACAGTCAACAAATATAATTATTGATCCATACTTGCTGCATACTGGGGATTTATATGTTGTGGATCAGACTGGAATGTGGACATTTGTTCTTCGTAAAAATATGGCTGGCAAAGAGAGTTTCGAACTCTCAGAGGCAGTTAAACCTCACACGATTTCCAGAGTTACGCTTCATTTCTTATTTAAGATTATTTGACTATATCTTTCATTATTCAAACCCTTTATTTAAGCCTTGTTTGAGGCTTTTATTTATGTATATTTTTTCAAACACTTATACCATAATGGTTAGAAAATTAAAAAGTGTTAGAAGATTTGTTAGAAGTTATTTCAATATCAATAGTATAAAATGTTTGTTTATTTTCAGAAATCTAAATAATCTACTAAATCTATTTACTCCAATTTATCTTAATAACCTATATCAAGATTATTTAAACTTTACTCCCCCTTTTTTATAACAATTGTTTTTACAATTATGTGATGTATCCTTGTTTTTTTTGGTGAATCCTACCATTACTAATCCAATACCAACAAGTGCTGTAGAGATTATTAATTTTGAAAAGAAACTTCCTAAAAAATAGCTAAATGATATTCTGTTTCCATTGCCTTGATTTCTATATATCCGTGCTTTTCAGATGGATTTTTTAATTACAGAAAAAGCCATATATTGAAGGATTTTAAAATATAACGTCGAATACATAAGTTTAGATATTATTTATCTAATTCCGCACATGTTGGGTGGCAAATATAATTTTTCAGCAGGAGGATATATATATGGAAGGAAGCACAAGCACCAAAATTCGTATTGACCTTAAGGAACGGATTATAGAATTGGAAGGCTCTGAGACTTTTGTAAGTACCCAAATGGAATGGTTAAAAGACGTTATACTCAGCACACCAATTACTACTGAATTAGAGTTAATTGAGGAGAAAACGGCACAATCTGAAATACCCTCACAAATTATCACTACTCAGATTGTAGGAAATCAACATACTAATAAGATATTTGATAAATATAAGACATTCTTTGGAATTGATAAGGAAGTAGTGGATTCTGTAATTCATACTGAAGACAATAACTTCACAATAATTACAAAGAAAATAAAGGGTGGTAATGCTGATAAACAGATTCAGTACTCACTTCTGTATTGCCTTGCTAAAGAGTTCTATGGCCAATCGGAAATAAGTACCGAAGAGTTAAGGGAGCTGTGTCGTGATAATGCATGTTTAGATGCATCAAATTTTAATCAATACTTCAATACCCATAAAGACTTATTTATTGTTAATGGTAAGCCCCGTACAAGAAATAAAACAATTAAGTTAACTTCTCCAGGTAGGAATAAAGCTAAAGAGTTACTTAATTCGCTCGCTGTATGAGGTACTTAAATGATAAATATTGTAGATGAACAACTAAAAGCAAAATACCCGACTGATATAGTAGAAGCACTAATCAAAAGTTATACTGAAATGAAGGAAAATTTTCACCTTGGTAAGTTTAAACCAAGTGAACTTGAAGGTGGTTTTTTCGTAGAGTGTGTAAGAAGGATTTTGGAAATAGAGTTATTTAATACAACAATCCCAATTGGAAAAAACCTTAACAATTTTAATGATGTTGAAATGAGAAGGTACGAAAACGCTGGAACTGGAGATGAAGCCTTTAGACTTCATATTCCCAGAATGTTACGTTCAATATATAACCTGAGAAATAAAAGGGGTGTAGGACATTTGTCCCTTGTGGGTGCTAATATAATGGACAGTACGTATATTGTTTCTTCGTGCGATTGGATTATAGCCGAGATTCTTAGGCAAGTTTCGACTATTCCACCAGAAGAATGTCAAAGGATTATAGATTCTATCGTTCAAAAGAAACTGCCTGTTATTTTCGAAGATGGAGAAACCCAAAGGGTGCTCGACCATAGAATGAATAAGAGAAACCAAGTTATATTGCTTCTTTACTATAATAGTCAACCTATTGAAGATACGAAGTTATGCAAGTGGGTAGAATATTCTTCCTTGTCGATGTTCAAGGCAAGGATATTGCGTCCGCTTCACTCAGAAAGGTTTATAGAATATAGACAGGATGGCTATTGTGTCCTTACACCAAAAGGGATTGCATTTACCGAGAGTATTGCATAAACAAAGTTAAAGGAATTATTTCAAAAATGATTCCTTTATTATTATGCTCAAATAAATATATAAAGCCAAATGGTTTGATTATACAAGTTCGTCAGCAGTTATTTAGGAATTTGTTTAAAAAGAACAAGATGAAATACATAGATTATTAGAAGAACTTAATAATATTGGTCTTTTAAGCGAATAATTATATAAAACCGTGAAGATTTACATTATGGCAATAGTGTATTTAAGTAAACTTGTAAAATAGCTAATTTACACATTAATAAACACTTATTAACTAGGACTTACAAAGCTTTTTAATTAAAAACGGTTTAAGTCTAAAAGAAATTCAAATATGGCTTGGCCATAGTGATATTTCAATTACAGCTAATATTTATACTCATGTTGATGCTGAAATGAAAAAGAATACGGCAAATAAAATTAATAAGCTATTTACAGCTGTATAATATTAGATTTGTTAGAAATAAACCGAGTGTTAGAAGAATGTTGAAAAACTATAAACGCAAAGTGGCTCTCAGAATTCCTGAAAGCCCATGCTATTGACGAGAGAGAGATTCCCGCATGCTTTGCATGCTAATGACGCCCACCGCTCACTACACTTACGGTGCCGGGCTCCTACGCTCGCTATAAAGGCCGTTCAGGTCTCATTATGAAGCAATTTCTTGCTTACCTGCAGCACCGGGAATCAAATCCCTTTCCGGTTTTACCCCGCCGGGAGGCCAGAGGGGACTACGGGGAGACTGGTCTCGCCCGTAAGGCGCTTCGCGTTTTTTGTTATACAAAAAACGCTTGTGTTTTCCGCAGAAAACACAAGCGCCGTGGCGGAGAGAGAGAGATTCGAACTCTCGGAGGCGGTTAAACCTCACACGATTTCCAGTCGTGCGCCTTAGACCAGCTCAGCCATCTCTCCACATATAAATATTTAGTTACGGCTTAAGCCGCTTTTATATTTTACATTAGACCCAAGTACTTGTCAATAATAAACTGTCATAATCTTAAAGGCATTAAATCCCTCTTTACGCAGCTATTAACAGTGAAATATCTTTATATCCGTTATATAATAGCTATATGAAATACCCTTAACAATAACTATAGCCGGCCCTAAAAAGCCGGTCCTTTTTTGCTCAAATATTTATTCTGCATTCCTCCCTCCTTTTTACTTAGTATGTTTAAGTGGCTTTACCCAGCATTTTTAAAGGTATAGTGTCAGGCAATATTTCAAGTAAGGCTGACGAAGCTATTCTCCTGCCCTCTCTCCCCAAGCCCAATTTTGAAGCCAGATTTCCAGTGCAACATTCTAATATAAACCTAAGCATACCTAAGCAAATATACTAAAATAATGGTAAAATAGTATTATCGTACGAAATTTTTGATTTTCCCGCGAGTTAATCAGCAACTGGTATCCAGTGTCAGCAAGTGGAGTTATAAAGCGTTAATGCCCAATCTTATATTTACAATAATTTTTAAACAAAAATGTGAACCAATTTAAGTTAGGGGGAGTCCATTTGCAGGAAATAGAAAAATTGATAGTTTATTTTACTATTTACAGCTTTGTTGGATGGTTATGTGAAGTTGTTTACTGTTCAATTTTATCAAGAAAAATCGTAAACAGGGGGTTTTTAGCGGGGCCGGTCTGTCCAGTATATGGTTTTGGAGCCCTTTTTATCCTTTGCCTCCTAAGCCCAATAGCTTATAGTATTCCTATTATATTTTTAAGCAGTATGGTGATTACGAGCACCGTTGAATATATAACGGGCTGGCTGCTTGAGACTTTCTTCGGTACAAGATGGTGGGATTACAGCAATAAGAAGTTTAATCTGGAGGGTCGTGTCTGCTTAAAAAATTCTATTTATTTCGGAATTATGGGAGTATTGCTCATAAAGGTTATCCATCCTGGGATTGAATTCCTTGTAAGCAGTATACCTTACTTTTATCTGAACATACTGTGTTTTGGAATTGCGGCTGGGTTTATTGTGGATTGTATTTTTACTCTTAATACTCTCGTGGATCTCAATGAAAGGTTAAGAAGACTGTATGAGTTTACCGAGGAACTTCGCAAGAATAACGATATTCAGGAATGGTTCAACGAGCAGGATTTTCTAAAAAGCTTTGATAAATTAAAAAACATAATTGAAGAAGGCAAAGCCGGTATTAATCAAAAAATTGAACTAGGAAAGCTAAATTTAACTACAAAGCTGGAAGAAAGCAAATCAAGTATACATAATAGACTGGAAGACAGTAAGAACGAACTGAACAAAAAGCTCCGGGACAAATTTGAGGAACTCACTGCTAAAAAAGGAAGCGGTCACAGGTTAATCAAAGCCTTCCCAGGTATGCGGAGTGTTAGATATAACGTTCAACTTGGACATTTACGGGAGGCCCTTAAAGAGTTAAGCAAAAGGTAAAAAAATAGATACGTAACTAAGCACATACCATGATAATGCTGCTACCATGATAATCCTGCTGCTGAGGCAGGATTGTTTTTTATACTAATATTGACAGTACTGTCTAGTGTGTATATACTGTATATGTAACATATATAACAGCATATACATTTAAAGCGGAGGTTTTTAGTGAAAATAATTATTTCGAATACATCCGGATTACCAATATATGAACAAATAAAGGACCAGATAAAGAGTTCTATTTTATCTGGAGAAATTGAAGAAAATGAACTGCTTCCATCATTGAGGCAGCTAGCCAAGGATTTGAAAATCAGTGTTCTCACAACTACTCGCGCATATACCGAACTGGAACAGGAAGGTTACGTGACAAACGTCCAGGGTAAGGGTTGCTATGTTATGGGAAGAGGCTCAGAGCTAATCCGGGAACAATTACTCAGGGAAACTGAAGATAACCTCAACGCAGCAATAAAGTCGGCCAGGAGAGCAGGCGTAGATGGCGAAGAACTGATAAAGATGCTGAGAATACTTATGGAGGAGGAAGAAAAATGAGTGATGCAGTAGTAATTAACGGGTTATGTAAGGAATTCAATACTTTTACACTGGACAATATAAGCTTTTCATTACCTGAGGGCTATGTAATGGGATTAATAGGCCCCAACGGAGCCGGTAAAACCACCACAATTAAACTTATGCTGAACATGCTGAAGAAATCCGCCGGCGATATAAAGATTCTAGGAATGGATAGTATAGAAGATCAGAATAGGATAAAAGAAAATCTTGGCGCTGTGTTTGACTCAAATTATTTCGTACAGGACTGGACCGTCAAGCAGGTGGAAAAAT
>JAEYNI010000297.1 GCA_023412635.1 Bacillota bacterium | reverse complement strand
CAGAGGTCAAATAATTATTCTATATTTAATTGTTTTGTTTATCTGCATCGTGTTGTACTGAATTTTCCAATCCAGTTTCATTATTTTCATCCGACACCGCGGAGTCAGCCTCCAAGCCGTCGGTGTTGATAGGTTCAGTAGTCTTAATTATTTTGTTGCTGGACAAAGGCTTGTTTGAAAATATAAACCAAACAGCTATTATTGCGTACAATGCTACGCTTTGCATCTGGAATACGTGAAAAAATGCTATGTTTAATAACAGCAAAACAAAACCTACAATTAACACCCACGCCAATACTCTTTTTAACATTACTGTTCTCTCCATTTCTCCAACCAGTCTTTTATTTTGGCTTCATAGCCATTCGCTGTTGGATTGTAATATATAGTGCCCTTCATTTCTTCAGGTAAAAATTCCTGCTTAACTATATTGTTCTTGTAGTCATGGGCATATTTATAACCTTGTCCATAGCCCAACTGTTCCATACCCTTTGCTGCAGCATTTCGCAAGTGCATGGGAACACTTCCTGTATTTTTTACTTCAACATCAGACAATGCTCTATTAATAGCCATATACGCAGAGTTCGATTTTGGACTGCAGGCCACCGTAACTGCCGCATGTGCAAGAATTATCCTTGCCTCAGGCATTCCTATCATTTTTACCGCCTGTGCTGCAGCAACAGCCACCTGCAAGGCTGTTGGATTGGCCATACCCACATCTTCCGAGGCACATATAATTATTCTTCTGGCTAGAAACTCAACATCCTCACCGGCATACAGGGCCCGGGCCAGATAAAACACTGCCGCATCCGGGCTACTGCCTCTCATGGACTTTATAAATGCACTGATGTTGTCATAGTGTTCCTCACCGTTTTTGTCAAAACGGATAGCTTTTTTCTGAACACATTCCTCAATGGTTTTCAAGTTTATTTCAATACAGCCGTCTGTACCGAGTTCCGAGGTCAGAACGGCCAGCTCTATGGAATTAAGTGCTGTACGCGCATCTCCGGAGCATACTTCACCTAAATACTCCAGCGCCTCATCGGTAATACTAATACTATAATTCCCAAGACCTCTTTCCTTGTCACTTATGGCAGTTACCAGCAGCTTTCTTATATCTTCCTGCTCCAAAGGCTTCAGCATAAAGACGGTTGATCTTGAAATAAGTGCCTTATTAACCTCAAAGAAAGGGTTTTCAGTAGTTGCACCTATCAGTACAATCGATCCATCCTCAACATATGGCAGCAGTGCATCCTGCTGGGATTTGTTGAAGCGGTGTATTTCGTCTATAAACAAGACCGTTCTTCCATTTGGATTGAGCATAGTATTTTTCGTATCTGCCGCAATCCTTTTAATATCGCCCACACCTGAGGTTACAGCATTTAGCTTTTCAAAGTTGGACTGTGTAGTATTAGCAATAATTCTGGCTAAAGAGGTCTTTCCGGTACCCGGCGGACCATATAAAATTATCGATGTAATTCTATCGGCCTTTATCATCCTGTACAGCATTTTATCCTTGCCGATTATATGATTTTGCCCAACAAATTCTTCTATTGTCCTTGGTGACATTCTATATGCCAGAGGCTGTATCTTGTCTCTCATAATACTTATGCAAAGTCTCCCTTATAGTTACTTTTTTGATATTGTGAAGGATTTCCATATATCCTCGACTTCCTTCAAAGCTTTGTCTGTTGCCGTGAGTTCAGGAACGCTTGTTAAAAAACAGTAGGAATAGTTTCCCACCTCAAAGCAGTAACATTTCACTTCAGAGAAGAAATCCAGGTCAACACTTTCAACTTTATATGTATAAACCCTCATCTGATAGCCCTTTTCGGTAACTGCAGTCTGAACAGGAGTAGTCTCATATACTTTTTTTAAGGTTCTCATAATACCAAACTTTTCTTCATCACTCAACGATTTTAATATTGAGGAGTTCTCAATTGAGTAAACAATAACGTTTGAATTTGAATTCGGATTTGTAAAGGTAACAGAGCTGTCATCATCATTGCCTGCTTTTGTCCAGAAACCCGGAAGCTTAATGCTCCAATTAAAGTTCTTGTTAATGTACTCAAACAAATCATCTTTTTGCGAAACTCTTACTCCGAGGTTTTTATTATTATATTTTTCTATATCGCTGATCAATGCCTCTTCATTGAACAAATAGAAGTTCATGTGGTTAATTGTTTCTATAAATTCATTTATATATTTATCGTGATCACTTTCCGGCAGTTTAACAGTTATCTCATAAACAAAAGGTCCTTTGGTAAAATATAGTTCTTCCATAATATAAGACTTATTTGCCTGTTTTATTCTGAACTTAAGGGATCTCGCAACATTTCCTGCTGCTGTTGTATAATCGTCACTAATAAAATTATATACTTTTGGATTAAAATTGTTTTTATATTTTTCAGCAATTTTATCTACATATTCATCAAGAGCTTCCTCATCCTTCAAGCTGTTCATTGTTATTTTCATATAATGAGTACTGTCAAGACCAAGACAGGTTTCCATAGGATCATCATTTGAAAGAAGCTTATCCCACGTTGCAGGTACATCAACAGACCAGGGCAGATATTTTGTGTTTAGGCTTAAGACCAAATAGTTATAGAAACTGGCCTTCCCCTGTCTGATTTTTGAAACATCCTCAACACCAATAACAGCTCCCTTGTAATTGAGACTGAAGGAGTTGACGATATTCTGATAATATTTATCGGTTAATAGCTTTTCTGGAGTAACCGAATTATCATAGGAATTAATAGTGAAATAATAAAAGTAATCACCCTTGTCGAAAACTTTGACCAGTAATGATTCGTCAAATTCGGTTAATCTGGTATACTGAAAATACGGAACTGTCGCTCTCAGATCTATTTCGGCACTTCTTACAGTACTGCTATAAACAATTGTATTATATAGTTCTTGAAGATTCCGGCCTTTTTTGTCCTCAACTGCTATTTCAAAGTACAGACTTCTGCTTTCATTAGTAATACCTACCTTGTCTGACTTAAAGCTGTTGGATATAATCCTGGATCCTGATGGAATACTTAAGCTCCAGCCAAAGTAGCTATTACCAACTTTAGGACTGGTGATTCCACCAGTGAGAAAAGATAGGTCGCTTAATGCGCCATCATCTTCCA